>JANLSL010000414.1:0-5641 GCA_031362385.1 Alphaproteobacteria bacterium
CGAGCGATAGCGAGGCGGTGAGGGGGATGTTGTTTCAGGCAAGAGCAATCTTGCCCTAGCTCAGCCCTCAGCCATCGCCGGAGCCGCTTCCACGATCACTGCCTTCTTGCGCCGCTTGGGGCTTGCGGCTTTGTCGGCGGCGGCTTGCGCTGCGGCAAGGCTTGCGGCTTCACGTTCAGTGGCTTCTTTGGCCATGCGTAAAGCACGCAGCCGCGCGGTTTTCTCGGCCGCGACGCTGCGTTCACGTGCGCGCTCGCGGAAAAATGCGGTGTCGCGTTTGGTGCTGTCAGCTTGCAGTCTTTGGTCGCGTTGTCCGAGCTTGCTCATGGGGGTGCCCTTTTCTTTTTGTGAACGACAGACAACCACCGGGCAAAAAAACCAAGCGAGTCAGCTCTCTGTGCAACCAGAGCAAATTCGGTGGGCAAGCCAATCGGAGCTGATAGGTGACAGGTAGGCCCTCTGGGCGGGTTTAGCAAGCAAACCCTTAAAGCCACTCGGCGCTCCAACCCGCTTATAACGTGTGTGCCTATAGCACTACCACGCTGGAATGATTGCCCTTTTGAGCTTTACCAGCCGACCCGCTTGCCATCAGCCTTGTAAACCGTGCCTGCGCGCATCACAAAGCGCACGTCTTGCAGCACTTTCACGTCTGCTAAGGGATTTGCGGCCACCGCAATCACGTCGGCGAATTTGCCTTTCTCCAAGGACCCAAATTCCTCGAAATGGCCCATCAGCGTGGGGGCTTCACGCGTCGAGGCGCGAATAGCCTCAAGTGCGGTCATGCCGTTTTCAACCATGTACTGAAACTCTTTGGCATTGGTGCCATGCGGATACACCGCCGCATCAGTACCAAATGCAATCTTCACACCAATTTTATGAGCGCGCGCGAACGAAGCACCCATGCGCGGGCCCACATCCAATGCTTTAACTGTCACGCTGGGCGGGTAAAAGCCAGGGGTCTTGGCATTCTCGGCCACCGTCATGCCGGCAATGATGGTCGGCACCAAATAAGTGCCGTTCTTTTTCATCAACTGAAAAGTGGTATCAGAAATAAACGTGCCGTGCTCGATAGAAGACACACCGGCCACCACTGCGCGCCTGGCCCCTTCATCGCCGTGGGCATGGGCCATGGCCTTGAGTCCATGATCGCGCGCGGTAGAAACAATGGCATTCATTTCTTCTTGGCTGAATTGCGGCGAGGTTGCGTTGTCGGCTTGCGACAACACACCACCCGATGCCATGAATTTAATCTGGTCAGCGCCGCGTTTAATCGACAATCGGGTCGCCTTGGTCACGGCCTCAACCCCATCTGCAACCCCTCGGGTTTCGTTCGGTTGAATCAGGCGATCTTCGCGGTACCCGCCGGTGCCATCACCGTGGCCACCGGAAATTGAAATCGCCTGGGCCGCGACATACATGCGTGGCCCGACGATATCACCGCGCGCAATGGCATCACGCAACGCAATGTCGACACCATCAGCACCGCCCGCATCGCGCACGGTGGTAAAGCCCGCCATCAGTGTCCGCAGCGCATGTTGAGTGGCGCGCAAGGCCACATCAGGTGGCGTGCGGGTCAGAAAACTGACAAATCCGCCACGATCATATTGGCTGTCCAAATGCGTGTGCGCATCCACCAAGCCGGGCAAGCAGTATGAGGTTGGCAGGTCGATCACTTTCGCGCCAGCTTCGGCTTCAACCGTTCCTAACTTTACCTCAACGATTTTATCGGCTGCGATGATAATGGTGTGTGCGCCCAAGTCAGTGTCGCCCAGTGATGGGTCAACCACATGTCCGCAGTGCATGTATATTTTGGGTGCTGCTTTGGCAGCGTCTTGGGCGTAAACGGCCCCCGCGCCCAGAACTAAAGCCGTGGTCATCATTAAAAAAGCGCGCATCAACCCCTCCCCAGATTCTTAATGCCAGACCACCACGATAGCCTATCAACGTGAGATGTAAAATCTGCGTGAGGCCGCAGCCTGCCTCAATCTCACCACTGTTTCGACGTCACTTGATCACGATTGACCGCGAACCTATTCCCGCCTAGCGTTCTTTTAAGAGTTCACAGGGTGTAACCATGACGATGCGTCTGAGAATTTTACTTCCGAGTATGCTGCTCGCAAGCTTTGCGCTGGTGGCGTGTTCGCCAACCATCAAAGTCGAAGCACCCGATAAGCCTATCGTCATCAATCTCAATATCAAGATCGAGCAAGAAGTTCGTATTCGCATTGATAGGGATGTCGACAAGGCCATCGAAGCCAAGCCGGGCATATTTTAGATGAGTCAGGAAACACGCATGGCATTTTTAACGCGCATTAAATGTATCGGCTTGGTAGCCCTGGTGGCATCGGGCTTGAGTATCGCCCTGCCCGCCGCCGCGATTGATCTGGATCAGGCGCGCACCCAGGGCGTGGTGGGTGAACGCAGCGATGGCCTGGTGGGTGCGGTTGATGCAAGTGCTTCATCTGAGGTGCGCAGCCTGGTTGAAACGGTCAATGCTGCGCGCATGCAAGAATACAAATCTATCGCGCAAAAAAACGGCACACCGCTCGATGCTGTGCAAACAGTAGCGGGCGAAAAGCAGCTGCAACGTGCCCGGCAAAATAAATGGTATGTAATGGATGCGTCTGGTCGGTGGTCGAAGCCCTAACGCGCCTGAACAGTTAGTGCATCACGCCGAAAAGTGGACTTCCGGTTTTCGGTAAAAGCGATGCACCAAAAAATAATTAAAGCGCGGAGCGCATTAATGCATCACGCCGATTTCGGTCGTCACTTGGGGCTCACCGAACATCGCCTGATTGTCTTCATAGGTGGCGACGTTGCGTTCAGCCTGCATCGTTGTCATCAGGCCAGCACCCTGGCGCGTCATGATCGCTTGGGCTTGCACAATCGTCGTGCCCACGTCGCGTGACAGCAGAACACCTGAAAACCGAACGACCTGATCTTGGAAGGCAGCGCGGCGACGGCGTTGTGGCGGGCCTTCGAAATTATCGAGATTCTCTTCCGTGGCGAATTGATCACGCCCATAGGTCGCAAAATTTGTGGAAACGGATTCAACCGACTCATACGTGGTCTGGCCCGAGCCTTGCGCATAATTAACGCGCGAGGCAGGCGACGACATGGTCGTGTTTATGACTTGGGCCGAGCTCATCGCAATTCAAGTCTTCCAGACTTTGCGGTGAGCCACACTTTCTATATGGCGCGAGGCGGCGGGGCGTTAGCGTCCTGCCACGAGCTTTCATGCTCTGTGGGTAACCTAGTGATCAAAGGTTAACGAGTCAATTACAACAGCCTGACTAAGAGTATGCATATAAATCAGGGGTTTAGGAGTATGCTCCTCTCCCTTTTTGGCTTTCTGGAACCTCGTCGCCGTGCCTGCTGCTCATCTCCATCGTCTGGACTTTGGCCCCGAGGAGCTGCCGCCCACCTCGCCGATTGATTTGCGCAAGGCCTGGCAGGCCGCCCACGTGGGGGCACAAGTTGGGTTAACGATGGCACCGGGCGACATCGACGGTGTGTGCTTTCGCAATAAGCGCGGCGAAGAGTCTAAATTTATGTTCGCTGATATCGACGCGGCCTGTTGGGCGGCATCGATTGACCGCACCTATGGTCTTGAAACCACCACTGGAATCTCAGTTTTGTTTAGGCTGTTGGCCCTGATCGAAATTATGTCTCAGGCGCGCTGGCTCCAGCCGTTTTTTTCCCTCAGCCCCAAAGACGGTGCGACGTTAGATCAAAGGCTGTTAGCCGCCGCTGCGCAGGCCCCGTTATCAAGCACTGGTAGTTTTGATATTCAGCGCTTTAAACAGGCGATGGGCCTTGAAGCCAGCGGCCCCACCGCAGCTATAAAAAAAGCGCGGGCAAAAAAGCCGCGCGCTAGTGCTTGATTTCTTTTGGTTGAAACAAAAAAACCCCTCACCCGACACTCCGTGTCGACCTCTCCCACAAAGCGGGAGAGGTTGGTCGGCATGCACCATCATAATCCTCGCCCCTTGGGGGAGAGGATGCCGAGCGCTAGCGAGGCGGTGAGGGGTGAAGTGCTTCACGTCAGAACGATCACGCGTCTAACCAAAGCCGACCAAAATGAGGTAAGGACTCTTGAAACTAAATCCCGGGCCCAGTTGATGCCGCCACGGAGAGGGGCAGCCTCGAGGGGACGTAACGGCCATTCAGCCGGACCCGGGGATTTCGCTTAGGCAGGGTGGTCCTCTCCAGGACTTTTGAAATTCTAAATTATGCCTGCATCGCCATGGCAACCAGCGACCACAGGTAAACCACCAGCAGCAGGCCAATCAGGGCTGAGGCTTCTTTGAGGTAGGTCCCAGCGTCTGTGGTGCTGAGGTTCGTATTGCTGAAGTTCAGTTTGCTGAAGTTTGTGTTGCTCAGTTTCATGTTGCGCTCCCGCTGCTTGTTTTTAAGTTCTTGTTTTGTTCTCGTATGGAAAGAATAGAACATAACAGGAACATCGTGTCAAGCAACCCTATACCACCACCCATCTGTGGCCGAATTGAGCCGTTTTCAAGGTTTTTGCCGCCCTTTTTGCGCCAACGTCTCCCCACCGTGGCCTTGTCCTGATATGTCAAAGCCCATGACCCCTGCCGCTCACCTTGGCCTCAATGGCCATCACAGCATGCGCCTTTCGGTCGCACCAATGATGGAATGCACTGACCAGCATTTCAGGTATTTGGTGCGCCTAATCAGCCGTAATGCGCGGCTGTACACCGAGATGGTCACCGCCAATGCGCTCATCCACAGCACCCGCGCCGGGCGCGACCCCATGCGCTTTCTGGCGCATCACACCACCGAGCACCCTGTGGCATTACAGTTGGGCGGATCAGACCCAGGCCTGATGGCCGCAGCGGCACTGATGGGTGCCAAGGCTGGCTTTGATGAAATCAACCTCAACATCGGCTGCCCCAGTGACCGCGTGACAACCGGCAAGTTCGGCGCATGTCTGATGGCCGAGCCTGGCTTGGTGGCCGAATGCGTGGAAGTGATCACTGATCAGCTTGCTTCCAGTGGCAGCACCATTCCGGTCACCGTCAAAACCCGCATTGGTATCGATGACCAAGACAGCGATGCTTTTTTGGATGATTTTGTGGGTGAGGTGTCACGCGCAGGGTGCAGCACATTCATCATCCACGCGCGTAAGGCCATTTTGGCGGGCCTCAGCCCCAAAGAAAACCGCGAGATCCCCCCGCTGAAATATGCGCGCGCCGTCAAACTCAAACGCGACTTTCCGGCGCTGAAGGTTATTCTCAACGGCGGCATCAAAACACTGGATGAGGTTCCCTTACACTTAGGCCAGCTTGATGGCGTCATGATCGGCCGGGCGGCCTATGACAGCCCCTACTCCTTGTTAGCTGATGCTGATCGGCTGATTTTCAACGACCCCCATAACATGCCCAGCGAAACTGAAATTGCCCTGGCGTATCTTGAGTACGCCGAAGGTGAAGTCGCCAAGGGTGTGCGCCTGCACCTCATCACCCGCCATGCGATGGGGCTGTTTACGGGTCGGCCCGGAGCGCGGGCGTGGCGGCGCGCACTTTCAGAAGTGAACACCGACAAATCAGTGGGCCATCGCGATGCACTTGCCAATTTGCGGGCACTGATCACTCGCGATGGCAGGGAACAATTGGCAGCC
>JANLSL010000465.1:0-2114 GCA_031362385.1 Alphaproteobacteria bacterium
AGGGCCAGCAGCTTGCGCAAGCATCTGGGCGGTCTACCACCGTATCTGTTGCTAAAAAAGGTGTCTACGAAACCGTGCCGTTGCGCCAAGACGCTATCAATGTTTGCGCCATTCAATCGCGCGTGCGCGGCGTCGATGTCAAAAATCTCAAGCAAACGATGGGCGAGGGGCTCAAGCACGCCTCGAAGCTGATTAACGAAGCGCAGGGCATTGTTGAAGAGTGGGGTGGCGAGCGTATTTGGGGCGCCAAGCAAGACCTGATCTGTATGCACGAATTTCCCATCCAGGGCTTCCGGCCCTGGAACCGCAAAGAGCTGAATAAATTAGCGTTTGAATTGCCTGGGCCCGAGGTTGATGTGATTGCCCAGTTGGCCAAAAAGCACGGCTGCTACATTGCCTTTGGTTGCTATGCCAAAGAAAAAGACTGGCCCGACCACGTGATCAATATGTCGGTGATTGTCGGCCCCAAGGGCGACATTGTTTCCAAGCAATGGAAAGCGCGCAACATTTTGGGACTATTCGGCGAAGGTGCCTTGATTGGGACCACCATCTACGATGTGCTTGATCGGTATGTTGAAATGTATGGCTGGGATGCCACGTTGCCCATCGCCCGCACCGACATCGGCAACATTGCCATGACGGCCGTGGGCGGCGAACCGATGTTGTATCAGGCGCTTGGGCTGAAGGGGGCTGAGATCATGATTCTCTCGGTCACGGGCGGCAACAACCCGGACTCGGCTATCGCTGCGGCGCGCGCCAGCCGGGTGTTCACCGTTGGCGTGGGCAACTCGGTGTCGTTTGATAACGTCGGTTTCTCTGAAGCTGCCGGTTCGAAGGACGAGGGCACGGTGGTGGTCGATCCGCGCGGTATACCGCTGGCGCGCTCGGCCAACCACCACGAAGATTATGTCAGTGCGCGGGTGGGTATCGCCGACTTCCGCAAAACCCGCCGCCTGCCCGAGCTGCCCATGGCGTTGTTCCTGCCGGTGTTCCAGCAGTACGAGCCGAAATTCAGCCCCAACACATTCTTGCAAAAGCTACCCGCCGATTACCGCGAAGCGGGCGAGATTGTGCGTGCCAAAATGAACGCAAAATAAAACTTAAGATCTCTCAAGGCTTCTCCAGAGTGGCGAAGCCTGAGAGTGCTATCAGCTTTATTGGGGCTTCGGTGGCATTGCGCCACCGGTCATGCCGCCGCCCATGCCCTGGCCCATCGCCGCCATGGCTTTCTTGCAACCGTCAGACATTTTGTCGCGATTTTTCATCACGCATTGCATGGTGGGTTGGCCTGGTTTGGCATCAGGGCACACTGCTTTGATATCGGCATCGCATGCCTCGCGCATGCCAGGGTTATGTGGTGGTGGCTTTGGCTGTGCCTGGGCTGCTGTGGCCAGTAGAACACTTGTGCTCAAAGCTATAATCAATTGGCGTAAGTTCACGATAGCATCCTCCCCAAGTCGTCGGAATGAAGCGCACCAGTATCGCATGGCGAGTTTATAAAGTTTAGGGAGTTTATTGCTTTAGGGTAAACTTGCTAAACTCCTTATAATTTCCACCTAGCTATTCATGCGCCAACTCGTTTGTGTAATTTTAAGGTCAACTATCACGCCATGATTTATAGGGATTTATTCGGCGTTATAGGCATAGAGGCCTATAAGTATGTATAAATCAGTATAATTTTTGCGCCCGTATTTCGCGGTTTTCTAAGCAAAACGGACAGAATTTAGTCTTTGGCCGTCGAGCTTGGATTGTACTGGCTGATTTCATGTTCTGAGCCCAGCCAAATGGGGGTGGGAACAAACCTGGCCAAACTGTAATTTATAGATTACAATCGTCGTATGATCCAGATCGAAGTTACGGACGCGTTCGATAAGTGGCTCAAAGGACTCCGCGACTTGCGGGCAAAGGAGCGAATCTTTGAGCGGATTAGGCGGCTGCGTGACGGCAACCCCGGCGACGTAAAGTCGGTCGGCAAGGGTGTCAATGAAATGCGGATCAGCTACGGGCCGGGCTATCGGCTTTATTACACGCAGCGGGGCAAGGCGCTCGTCCTCCTGCTGTGTGGTGGCGATAAGTCTTCTCAGAAAATGGATATCACCCGCGCTATCGCTATG
>JANLSL010000473.1:0-3437 GCA_031362385.1 Alphaproteobacteria bacterium
GGCCTGGCACAAAGCGTGCTTGATATCCTGATGCGCCCGGCGCGCCAAAAGGCCGCCAAAGCCGAGTTCGATAAAACTACCGCTGATGTTGCGGCCGCCATCGTAACTACCGTTGGCCATGTGCGTGAGGCCTACATCGAAGCCTTGAGTGCGCGCAATGCAGGTGCTGCCATTAAAGAAATAGCTGCGGCGGCTGAGGCATCGTGGGAACTCGCACAGCGTTTCCACAAGGCTGGAAATATCTCAGATTTGCAGCTGGCCGAAGAACAAGCGCTGCACGAAGACGTGGCCGTGATGGTTGATCAAACTGATTTAAAGGCCATGGACACCACCCAAACTTTGGCAGCACTCCTGAGTGTTAATTCGGACTCGATTATGTTGCCCGATCAACTGCCAGCCCTGCCTGTCAGCGAGCCCCCCGCGAGCACTGAAACAACAGCGTTTGATCGCAGACTGGATATTGCCGCCGCGCGCGCGTCAATCACCGCGCATGTGGAAAAACTCAAGCTCACGGCTGATTGGCGGTTGTGGAAAGACATTGAACTGAGGATCTCGGCCGAGCGTGAACCCGACAAACAATGGGCGGTTGGCCCGGGCCTGGCACTTGCGTTGCCGCTGTTTGATCAAGGTGGCCCAGCCGTGGCCCGTGCAGGAGCAGAGCTGCTCAAAGCCGAGAACGAATTGAAAGACCTAGAGGCCCATGCGCGCGCTGAGATTCGCAAAGCGACGAGCAACGTGGCCGCCAAGCGCCGTATGGCCGAGCGTTATCGCCAGTCTATTCTCCCCCTGAAGCAAAATATCGTTCGCTTGAAACAGCAGAAGTACAACTACATGCTGATTGGCGTGTTTGATGTGTTGCTGGCCAAACGCGAGGAGGCCTCGGCCTATCTTGGCTACATCGAAACCTTGCGCGACTACTGGCTGGCGCGCGCAGCGTTGGCCACGGCGTCTGGTGGCGGGTCGATCAGTGCACAGCCCACGCGCGCAGGAGCAACACCATGAACGCCTCACGCCGCAATTTCTTTTGGTCATCGCTTACAGGCTTTGGCGCAGGGCTGCTGGGCAAACAGGCTTTGGCGCAAGACCCCGCACCGAAGCCAAAAACTGCACAAAGTTATGTTCCGGTACGCACCCCCAATGGCGTGACGTTGCCTTACGTCATGAAAGACGGTGTCAAAGAATTTCATCTCACCGCTGAGGAAATCGAACACGAATTCGCCCCCGGAACGACAGCCAAGTGTTGGGGGTATAACGGGCGCACGCCAGGCCCAACCATCGAAGCCGTTGAGGGCGACAAGCTGCGCATTCTTGTGACCAACAATTTGCCTGAACATACCACCATTCATTGGCACGGCTTGCTGTTGCCCAGCGGCATGGACGGTGTCGGCGGACTGAGCCAGCCCCACATTCAACCGGGCGAGACATATGCGTATGAGTTTACGCTGCGCCAGCACGGCACCCATATGTATCATCCCCACGCAGATGAGATGACCCAAATGGCAGTGGGCATGATGGGGATGTTCATCATTCATCCCCGCGAGCCTGAAGCCAAACCCGTCGACCGCGACTATTGCATTCTGATGCATAACTGGGCGGTGCATCCGGGTACCACCCGACCCGACCCCTCTGTGATGCAAGACTTTGATATGTGGACGTTCAACAGCAAAGTATTCCCCGCGACAGAACACCTGGTCGCAAAAACCGGCGAGCGGGTGCGCATTCGGGTTGGAAATCTGTCGATGTGGAATCACCCCATGCATTTGCATGGCCACCAATTCCACGTGACCGGCTCTGACGGTGGGCGCTGGCCAGAAACTCTGTGGCGCCCCGAGGTCACGGAAATTATCGGCGTGGGTCAAACGCGCGATTTAGAATTTGTGGCCATTGCCGGCGACTGGGCGATGCACTGCCATATGTCGCATCACACGATGAATGCCATGGGCCACGAAATTCCCAACACATTGGGCGTCGACCAATCTGATCTCGCACAGAAAATCAGTGCGGTACTGCCCGGATATATGGCGATGGGTGAAAACGGCATGGCTGAACACCAAGATCACACCATGCACATGGACGGCCCCAAAAATACCCTGCCCATGATGATGGGGCGCGGGCCCTTCGGAAACCTTGAGATGGGCGGCATGTTCACGGTGTTTAAAATTCGCGATGTGCTGGCCCCTGACGCAACCACTGTCTCGGGCTGGTATAAAAACCCAAAAGGAACAGTTGCTTACAAGGTTGCTGGGCCCGCGCGCAGCGCCCCCGAAGTCGATCACAGTAAGATGGACCACAGCAAAATGGGACATTGAGAACATACCAATATAGACCAAGCCAAAGCTTGCGTTACCGCGTTGTTACAACCATTGAGTCGCGTTCATGCGGTCTGAGCGCTATGATTTAAGACAGTTTGACCGTGCCCACGTTGCCACCGATCGATAGAAATTTTTTAGTCTTCACCAAACAACCCAGGGAGAATCGTCCATGAAAAAGTTATTACTCGCGACCGCCGCTGCTGGACTTTGCAGCATGTTTGCTTATTCGGCATCGGCTCATAACACGCTGACCTCAATGGAAGGGTATGCCGGCTATGTGACCGATTTTGAAATGCGCGTCACCCACGGCTGCAAAGGCAGCCCGGTGAAAGAAGTCCGCGTGAAAATCCCCGAAGGTGTTATTCGCGTCTCGGTTGGCATGAACCGCGACTGGACTGTTGAAACCAAAAACCGCAAGTACGATAAGCCCGTGGCTGGCGATGGCGGGGCAATGCTGACGGAAGGCGTTGATGAAATAGTTTGGAAAAACCCCAAGAGCTCAATTCCAGCAGGCGGAACGTTTGAAGGCTTTAAGTTCCGCGGCGCACTTCCTCATGACGAAGGCAAAATCTTGTTTTTCCGCACCATTAACGTGTGCGAAAATGGTGACGACAAATATGTCGATTTGCCGAAGGAAGACCTGAAACTTGGTGCCGCCGACTTCCAGAAAAAGTTGATGGAATTTATGACAGCCACTCCAGGCCCCTCGCCGTTCTTGATTACGGTAAAGGCCCCCAAGCCCCAGTACCCCTGGGAACCGATGATGCCTGCGAAAGCTGACGCAGGAATGCAGAAAAAAGCATCTGCCAACTAAAGGCTTATTGTAAAAGAAACGGCGGAGCGGAAATCCGTTCCGCCGTTTTGTTGCTCATCTTTCTGTTGTAGTAGGGACTGCCATGGCTCGCACACTTCTTCTTTCGCGCGTGTTGTCGTTTATGCTTGTGCTCGGGCTTAGCCCGCAAGCTTGGGCGCATGCGGTGTTGCTCGGTTCAACGCCGAAGGCCAGCGAAATGCTGCCTCAGTCCCCCACAGAACTGGTTCTTAATTTTAACGAACAAGTCGGGCCGATCTTTTTCAAGGTGCTTGATAAAACCGGTAAAGAAGTCGGCACGCCCGGTGAAATTG
>JANLSL010000515.1:0-5123 GCA_031362385.1 Alphaproteobacteria bacterium
GCACAATCTCATGCCAACGGCTGAGGTCAGGCTCTTGATCGGTGGGTAGGTGAAAGTGCTTGCACACCTGTGTGTCCAGGCCCTCGTCGTGATAGCCAATCGGCACCTGGTAAATGGTATCGACATCAATTGCTGGAATTACTGCCTCAGCCTTAACATTGCAAAACAACGCGATTTTTTTACGGTCTGACTGCGGCAACGGCCGTTCCATCCGGCACATCAGCACATCAGGCTGAATGCCCAACCCCAAAAGCTCCTTCACAGAGTGCTGGGTTGGTTTGGTTTTCAGCTCACCTGCCGCCGAGATAAATGGCACCAGGGTGAGATGAATGAACATGCTGCGTTCATTGCCCAACTCGTTGCCCAATTGGCGAATGGCTTCCAGGAATGGCAGGCTTTCAATGTCGCCCACCGTGCCGCCAATTTCGACCAACACAAAATCTTCGCCGGTCAAATCTGACTGGACAAATTCTTTAATCGCATCAGTGACATGCGGGATGACTTGAACAGTTCCCCCGAGGTAATCGCCACGGCGTTCTTTGGCAATCACGGTCGAGTAAATCCGCCCCGTCGTGACGTTGTCGCTTTGGCGCGAAGACACACCGGTAAAGCGTTCGTAGTGGCCCAAATCCAGGTCGGTTTCCGCACCATCATCGGTGACGAACACTTCGCCATGTTGGGTCGGGCTCATCGTGCCCGGATCGACATTGAGATAGGGGTCAAGCTTGCGCAGACGCACTTTGTACCCGCGCGCTTGTAGCAGCGCGCCGAGAGCTGCCGACGTTAGACCTTTTCCGAGGGAGGAGACCACACCGCCGGTGATAAATACAAACCGCGTCATGGGCGTCCTAAATACATCAATGCGCGCGAACGGCAAGCTGTGAATTACGCGCAGCAATTCAGCCACGGAAAATAACGCTCCGTGACGGCTGAGTAGCTCAGATGTCTAGTTATTTGGAACGGCTGGAACCGCAGGTGCGGACGATTCGCTCTTGGCATCGGCTGACGGAAGCGCGCTCTCGTCAATTTTAGGTACGGCTGGTCCCTCAACTTTGGGCGCAAACATCGATGACGAGACATCGCGTGGCTTAGCAATCAAGGCCAACCCCAGTGACGTCGCAAAAAAGCAGATCCCCAAAACGGTGGTGGCACGGCTTAGAGGGTTCGGCCGCGCGCGGGGCTGGTTCATGGAGGACACGGAAGCCGTCGCTGAAAAGCCAGCCCCCGAAGCGCCTTCACTCTTTTGAAGCAGGATCAGCGCAATCATCACAATCGCGATGAGCAGGTGAATGACGACTAATACTTGGACCATAGGGGTAGACCTTAACTTGAGGCGCTTAAATCATGAGCACGGGCAGGTAAAAGCAAAGGCCCGAGGCGGTCGGGGTTTTAGCCTTCAACTGTTTAAATAGCTAGGGCAAAGCTATTCTGCCAGCCCCACCAAATGGCTTAAAAGGTTGCCTAGCGTTTGGGGGCATTCTCGATAATTGCCCAGAAATCCTGGGCATCCAGGCTTGCCCCTCCGACGAGTGCGCCATCGACACCGGGCACAGCGAGTAACGCCTTGGCATTCGCGCCCTTCACCGACCCGCCGTAGAGAATGGCAAGGTCAGCCCCATCGCTGCGACCTTGGGCAAATGTCTCACGCACGACTGCATGCATATCTTTGACGTCATTGGGCGTGGCGGTACGGCCTGTGCCAATGGCCCAAACGGGTTCATAGGCAATAACAATGTTGGCTGCTGTGGCCGAGCTCGGCAACGAACCCATCACTTGGCCGCGCACCACATCGTTGGCCTTGCCAGCATCGCGTTCAGATTCGGTTTCCCCGACACAGATGATGGGGGTCAGCCCCGCTGCCAGCGCCGCTTCGGCTTTGGCTTTGACCACTGCGTCGGTTTCGGCATGGTCAGCGCGACGTTCTGAATGACCCACAATGACGAATGTACAGCCCACGTCAGCCAACAACACCGCACTTGTGTCGCCGGTGTGAGCGCCATTTTCTTTGGCATGGCAATCTTGTGCGCCCAGGAAAATACCGCTTCCAGCTATTGCTGCACTTACACTGCTCAGCAAAGCGGCCGGTGGGCAGAGCGCAATGCGCGGCAGCCCAACAGCACCCCGCGACCGCGCGGCTAACGCGCCAGCCAAAGCCTGGCTCGAGGCTTTGGTTCCATTCATTTTCCAATTTCCGGCGATTAGCGGACGTGCGGCCATAGGGAGCTCCGATCATACTTCTGGTGGGGTATCATAACCTGCATCGTGTTCCAAACGGCTTTAGCTGCGACCTGCGAGGGTGCGAAAGGCAAGAACTTGTTGTTTGCCAACTTGTTAGCGCGCTTGCGGGCGTGACCACCCCCACCTATTATGCGCCGCCTTTGGCACCCCACCGATTGTTTTGGCTGGGGGCACTCACACTCAAGATTGAAGTAAAGCGCCATGATTCAGTGGTTCAAAGACGTTACGGCCGACAGCATTGTTTTTAAGGGCTTCATGGGCCTGATGGTCTTAAGCTTCGGCATTTGGGGCATCGGCGATGTGATCACGCCCGGTGTTGACCCCAACGTTGCCATTCAGGGCGCGCGCTTTGAGGTTCGTGCCACGGAACTTCAGCGTCAGTTCAACGTGCAAATCGATCGTTTGCGCGAAAGCTTAGGGGCTGATTCCGCCAGCGACCCCTCGCTGAAGAAAATGGTTTTGGATAATACCGTTCAAGAAATGAGCCAAACCGCAGTCACTAACATGGCTGCGTTAGAACTTGGCATCACCGTCTCACGCGACCAAGTCCGTGATCGCATTATGGCCCAAAGCGATTTCAAAGACGAAACTGGTTCCTTCAGCCAAATGCGCTTGAATGATTTGCTCAATCAAAACCAACTGACCGAAAGCATGTTCGCCAAGTTGGTAGAAGATGATCTTCGCGAGCGCACCTTTTTGGCGCCCGTCAGCGACAGTGCTGTGGCACCCAAAGCACTGGTCGAAAAGTTATTTGCGTATCGCTCGGAAACCCGTGTGGCTGATACGCTGTTGGTGTCGGCCGACGCAATGAAGGCACCAGATGCGCCTACTGAAGAACAACTCAAGAAGGCCTATGATTCAAACATCGCATCATTCACGGCACCTGAATACCGCAAGGTTAGTGCAATTATTTTATCACGGGTTGATTTGGTTCCGCCCGAAAGTATCGATGACGCCACAGTGCGCGCGTACTATGACGAGAATGTTAAAACTTTCCGCACTGCCGAAATGCGCAAAATATCGCAGCTGATTTTCGAAACCAAAGAACAGGCCGAAGCGGCACGCGCCCTGATGTCACCCGGTGACTCGCTGATCAAAATTGCGGCCAAGGCCAAAATTAGCGCGCCGATTGATTTGGGCGAACGCCCCATCACCGACCCTGTCCTCATGCCGTTTGGCGATGCGGCTAAATTAGCGCCCGGCGACATCAGCCAACCTGTACAGACTGATTTGGG
Source organism: Alphaproteobacteria bacterium (assembly GCA_031362385.1). GTDB lineage: Bacteria > Pseudomonadota > Alphaproteobacteria > Rhodospirillales > Rhodospirillaceae. The sequence goes on from JANLSL010000515.1 coordinate 3,474, forward strand.
GTGGCATTTGCTGGAAGTCATGACGATTATTCCTGAGCAAACCACCCCGTTCGAGGAAGTGCGCGCAAAAGTGCGCAAAACAATCGCCGATGAAAAATCGACCGACGCGCTTTATAGCGCGACAGAAAAACTCGAAGATGAAGTCGCTGCGGGCACGCCGCTGGCTGAAATTGCTAAAACACTCGGTGGGCGCTTTGTGAGCTTTGATGCGCTGGATCGTCAGGGCCGCAATCCCTCCGGCTTGACCACGCTCGATACCGCTCTGAACGGGGTTAAGCAGGACAAATTTCTCACCCTGGCTTTCGGTACAGACGCAGGAACCGAAAGCAGACTGATGGATTTTGAGGGGGGCTATTACATCCTTAAAGTGGACGCGATCACCCCACCTGCGCCTAAGCCATTCGACAGCGTGAAATCCGAAGTGACTAAAATTTGGCAGAACCAAGCCCGCGTTTTGGCCGCAAAAGAAGTTGCTGAAAAGATTGCTGCTGACTTGTCGCCCACGACCACGTTTACCTCGTTGGCCGATAAAGACAAACGCCTGTCGTATGCAAAAGTAGGCCCATTGACTCGCTTTGGCGAAAGTTTGACCCGCGATTACGTGGTTGATTCCAAGCGCATCGGACCCGACATGCTCACGCAACTTTTCAAAGCAAAAGCTGGCGACATGATTGTCTCGCCGGTGCTGAGCGGGTACATCGTTGCGCGGGTCAAAGAAGTCATCGCAGCAAAGCCTGAGGGCGATTTGGCCAAGGCACTCTCGGACATGGAAGGTGCGACCCGCCAAGCCGTCGCTCAAGACATCCTCGCGCAATTTTCAGCAGCGCTCAACCAGCGCTATCCGGTGACCTTGAACACCAAGCTCATCTCTGAAATCGGAGGCGTCGCACAGTAGGCTGACCCCAGAGGCGGCGGTCCACACGCCGTTTCTAAAAGGCCTACGCGATTGATCGCCGATGGACTTATTTCCAGCCGAAAACACGTTCGCCGCCACCTACAGCGCCGGCACAGCGCAAGTTGTTTGGACTGAACTGCCTGCTGATCTTGATGCCCCCGTTTCGGTGATGCTGAAACTGGGCCAAGAGCAGCCCTTCACCGCATTGCTTGAATCCGTTCAAGGTGGTGCCGTGCGCGGGCGATACTCGTTTATTGCCCATGCGCCCGATATTGTGTGGCGCTGCAACGGCCACGCGGCCGAAATTTGCCGCACACCTAACCAACGCCCGCTCAAGTTTACAGCCGAAGCAAAACCAACACTTGATGCGTTACGCGCACTGGTCGCGGAATCGCGCATTGATTTGCCATCCACCATGCCGCCGATGTCGGCGGGCCTGCACGGCTATATGGGTTACGACACCATTCGCTTGGTTGAAAACATCCCCAATAAAAATCCTGACACGATTGGAATCCCTGAGGGCATGTTCATGCGCCCCACCATCACGGTCATTTTCGACAACGTCAAAGACCTGATGACGGTCGTCACACCTGTGTATCCAGCCCAAGGTGTCGCTGCGGGTGCTGCCTACGGCGATGCGCGCAAACGCATTTTAGATACGGTCAAAGTGCTCGACCGCGCCGTGCCGCACCATATCCCCGAGACCAGTGTGCGATTTGAGGAGGCCACCTCGAACGTGGGCCAAAGGGGCTATC
>JANLSL010000530.1:0-2381 GCA_031362385.1 Alphaproteobacteria bacterium
GAATTATGATCTGTGCGACTATGCCTCAGCCCGCGCATTGCTGAAAGGCCAGCCTTCATGCCGCAACTATCGTTTCATTCCCCCTTTGGCGAAATCACCGTCAGCGAAGAGGATGGCGCAATTGTTTCTCTCGATTGGGGCCGGGCGAGTACGAACCAATCCACACCTTTGTTGCGCAAAGCCAAGCAACAGCTGGATAAATATTTCGATGGCGCGCTGATGACCTTTGATTTGTCCCTCAATCCGGCAGGAACGGTGTTTCAAAAAAAAGTGTGGCGGGCGCTGTCTAAAATTCCCTATGGCCGCACCAAAACCTACGGCGATGTGGCTAAAACTTTAAATTCTGCCGCGCGCGCGGTAGGTGGGGCGTGTGGCGCAAACCACATTCCTATTATTATTCCATGTCACCGCGTTTTGGCTGCCAATGGCGCGCTCGGGGGCTATTCGGGCGCAGGTGGATTGGATACAAAGGCCGTGTTGTTAAAACTTGAAAATGTTTTGTTGGCAGGAATTTAGATGACCAAAGCAATTGTGTGCCGGGCCACGGGTGGAATCGACGTTCTCAAACTTGAAGATGTCAGTGTCGGCGCGCCAGGTGCAGGCCAGATCAAATTACGCCAAACCATTGCTGGCGTAAATTTCATCGACACTTATCACCGCTCCGGCCTTTATGCCGTGCCGATGCCACTCACGCCCGGGCTTGAGGGCGTTGGTGTTGTTGATGAAGTTGGTGCCGACGTTGCTGATCTCAAGGTTGGCGACCGGGTATGTTATGGCAATGGGCCCTTGGGCGGCTATGCGAAAGCGCGGCTTATTCCTGCCGCCAGCGTGGTTAAGGTGCCGGCCAATTTGAAAGATGCGCAAATTGGCGGCTCGCTGTTGCGCGGTCTGACGGCTTGGTATCTTTTGCGCAGTCTTCATCAGATCAAGTCAGGTGAAACAGTTTTGTTTCATGCTGCGGCTGGTGGCGTTGGGCTGATTTTCTGCCAGTGGGCCAAAGCGCTCGGCGCCAACGTTATTGGCACGGCAGGCAGCCCAGAAAAAGCGGCCCTTGCGCGCGCCAATGGCTGTGATCACGTCATTCTTTATAAGGAAGAAGATTTTGTCGCCCAGGTGAAATCGCTCACGGGTGGCAAGGGTGTGTCGGTGGTTTACGACGGTGTTGGCAAAGACACCTTTTTCAAATCGCTCGATTGTTTAGCCTTGCGCGGGCTGATGGTTTCATTTGGTAATGCATCGGGCCCACCGCCCGCTATCGAAGTGGGCGCGCTCGGCCCCAAAGGCTCGCTGTTTGTGACCCGGCCAACACTGGGTCACTATGTCGGCCAGCGCGCCGACATGGAGCGCGCCTGTGCAGAGTTTTTTGATGTTGTGCTGTCGGGTGCGGTGAAGCTTGAGGTCAGTCAGTCATATAAACTTGAACAGGCCGCCCAAGCCCATGATGACCTTCAATCGCGCCGCACAACCGGCTCGGTTATTTTGACCATGTAAACAAAAGGCCGGAGTGTTCCGGCCTTTTGTTTCTCGCGAATGCTTTCGCCTACTTATTCATCCGATCAAAAAACTCGTTGTTGTTCTTGGTCTCGCGCAGCTTGTCGAGCAAGAACTCCATGCCGTCTTGAACGCCCATCGGGTCCAAAATACGCCGCAAGACCCACATCTTCGACAGCTGGTCTTGGCGTACCAACAGTTCTTCTTTGCGGGTGCCCGATTTGGTGATGTCGATCGATGGGAACACGCGCTTGTCGGCAAGCTTGCGGTCGAGAATAATTTCAGAGTTGCCGGTTCCTTTGAACTCTTCGAAAATAACTTCGTCCATGCGGCTGCCGGTATCAATCAACGCGGTGGCAATAATCGTCAGCGATCCGCCTTCCTCGATGTTGCGCGCGGCACCAAAGAAGCGTTTTGGCCGCTGCAGTGCGTTAGCATCTACCCCACCGGTTAAGACTTTACCGGACGAGGGCACAACGGTGTTGTAGGCGCGCGCAAGGCGCGTGATGGAGTCGAGCAAAATCACCACATCGCGCTTGTGTTCCACCAACCGCTTGGCTTTTTCGATCACCATTTCAGCAACTTGAACGTGACGCGAGGCAGGCTCGTCAAAGGTTGAGCTGACCACTTCACCCTTCACGGTGCGGGCCATATCGGTCACTTCCTCGGGCCGCTCGTCGATCAACAGCACAATCAAATAAACTTCGGGGTGATTGGCGGCCACCGCGTTGGCAATGTTTTGCAGCATGATGGTTTTGCCGGTGCGCGGTTGGGCGGTAATCAGCGCGCGCTGGCCCTTACCCAAGGGCGACACCAGCTCCATCACTCGGCCACTTAAGTCTTTGTTTTTAGTGTCTTTTTGCTCAATCTCCATGGTCAATTTCTTGTCG
>JANLSL010000539.1:0-2244 GCA_031362385.1 Alphaproteobacteria bacterium
GCACCGTGGCCAGCAGCTGGCGCGTGGTTCCGTCTTCTGAGAATCGCATCAGTTCGCCGGTGATATAATCAAGTGCGACGACACGACCCTTGGAATCTAGATTGACCGCAGCCGGTTGCATGAACCCCGAGGCGAAATCAGTTATCACGCCGGTCTCGATATTTACTTTGACAACCTTGCCTTTGAAAAACAGTGGGCCGTACAACGTGTTATCCGCAGCAATCTCAAAACCGTTCAGGCCGCCAATTTTTTCCACGACAGCACGCGGTGGCGCCTCACCTTTCAGGTCGATTTCATACAAACCATCGCCGCCAAAAATGCGGGTGACAAACAGGCGTCCATCTTTGGTGTAGTTGATGGAATTAAGACCTGGCATATTTTCCGCGAGCTTAATAATTCTGCCGCCCGGTGTGCGCGCAAATACCGCCGCAAATCCACCTGCAGTCCACGCCAGTGTTCCATCGGGTGCGAAGGCTAAGTCATCGCACGTCCCGCGTGGTGCCCCCACAAATGTACTGACTGCGTTGGTTTTGATGTCAACGCGATAAATAGAATGACCCGTCAGACTGCAAACATACAGTGCGCCATCAGGGCCAAACGCCAGCCCATGGTCGCCGTGCATCGGTGAACCCGGCACGACAACTTCAGTGCGGTAGGCCCCTTCTGCGGCGCGCGCCTCGCTGAAAGCAAACGTCAAAAAGAACCCAAAAATTGAAGCGATAAACAGTGTATTGCGCATAATTGCCCTCAAAGAACGATCCTCATTCCATAACGCTAGCCCACATTACAGACCACGCCCAGCCCCTCGACTGATGGACAACCCCCACGTTGGCACCGTAATGTTGAGGCACCCTTTCGCCGTTAAGGAAACCCCATGAACTTACGTATTTTATTAGCTTTGCCGTTGCTCATCGCCACAATCACAAGCGCACATATTGCACCGGCCTGGACCCAAGAAGAGTCCGCGAAAGCTGATAAGACTGAGGCTGGAAAAAAAGGCAAAGACAAGCCTGAGAAAGTCGAACCTAAAGTCTTCACCCACGATGCATCAGGAACCTTTGGCGGCGAGCGTATTAACTACCTGGTCACGGCGGGCGAAACGTTTCTGAAGAATGACAAAGGCGATGATACCGCCGCAATCTTTACTGTCGCGTACACCAAAAAAGATGTCAGCGATGCCCGCACTAGGCCAGTCACCTTTGTCTTTAATGGCGGGCCCGGCTCTGCGTCGCTCTGGCTTCATATGGGTGTGTTTGGACCAAAGCGCATTGTTGTCCCGAGCGATGGTAAGCCTGCGGGTGCCGCGCCCTATCAAATTGAGGACAACACGCTGAGCATTTTAGATTCCACCGACTTGGTCTTTATTGACCCCGTGGGTACAGGATTCTCAAAGGCATTGGGAACAGCCAAGGAAGAAGATTTCTGGGGCTTGAAGGAAGACGCGGAATCAATCGCTTCTTTCATCCGAATCTGGATTACCAAGAATGGGCGCTGGAATTCAGCCAAATATATTGCCGGCGAAAGCTACGGCACCACGCGCGCCGCACGGCTGGTTGAATCGCTGCAAGGCAGTTTCCGCGGCATCACCGTCAACGGTGTGATTTTATTGTCGTCAATTCTCGATTTCCACACGGCTGATTTTAGCCCCGGCAATAACGTGCCGAATATTGGCTTCCTACCCACCTACGCCGCAGCGGCGTGGTACCACGGCAAGGTCAGCCCCAAGCCCGAAAGCCTGCCCGCGTTTATGGATGAGGTGCGCAACTTTGCCATCAACGAATATTCCGTCGCGTTATTAAAAGGGAGCAAACTCAGCGCCGATGAACGCAAGGCAGTAGTTGCGAAGCTCTCGCGCTACACGGGCTTGAGCGAAACATACTTAGAACAAACTGATCTGCGCATTAACGCATTTCGGTTTATGAAGCAGTTATTGCGCGACCGGGGCTTGGTGGTGGGGCGCTTTGATGCGCGCTACACTGGCAAAGACTATGATGCAGCGGGAGAGACGTTTGACAACGACCCCTCGGCGTACGGCGTTGATGGCGCCTATGTAACCTCAATCAACGATTACCTGACGCGCACATTGAAGGTTGATCTTGGTCGACGCTATAAAATCTTAGATGGCGAACCAAGTTCGAAATGGAAATGGAGCGAAGGTCAGGGCGGTTGGGCAACATATGTCAATGTTGCGCCACACCTGGGCCGTGCCATGCGCGAGAACGCTGATTTCCGAGTCTACCAGGC
>JANLSL010000560.1:0-1656 GCA_031362385.1 Alphaproteobacteria bacterium
AAAGGCTTTGTGCTTTGCCGGGTCCTCGGCGGTGCGGCGCAATTCTTCAAAGCGCTTATGAGCCGCTTGCCGGTCTTTGGCTTGCAGGGTTTCTTTGTTTTGGATCGACTGGGCCTGCACGTATTTCTGCGCTAATGGCCTGCGCTGGCGATCATACAGATCAAACACGGTTTCAGGTGCTTCGTCGCGCCACACTTTGATCATTTTCTCAGCCAGGTTCAGGCCATCGGCAATGCCTGAGTTCATGCCCATGCCTCCAAGTGGATTATTAATGTGCGCGGCATCGCCGGCCAACATCACGCGGCCCTTACGGAACGATGCCGCCACGCGTTGGTGCACGGTGTAAAGGTTGCGATGAATGATCTCGGTATTGCGCGCGTAAGGAAAACAATAGTCGTAGCGTGCGCGAATCCACTCATCAGATGTTACCTCGGCTTCTGGCGCATCGCCGATGACGGGAAATAAATTACGCCACATCCCCGTGCCATCCGGGCCAGGAATTTTAAACACCGAACACCATTGCTCGGGGTCGGCGACATAGTTGCGGTAGCGGTAATCATCGGCTTTCTCAAAATCAAAAAGCGTGGCTACGATGATAAAACGCTCTTCCCATGTGAATCCTGGGAAGTAGATACCTTGCGATTTGCGCACAAAGCTGCGCCCGCCATCACAACCGATCACATAGCGCGCGTTCCAATCATGCTTGGCTCCATCAGGTGTTTCGGTAACAACGCGCACACGTTCTGCACCATTTTCAACTTCAATTACTTTGTGTTCGCGGTGAAGTGCAAAGTCGGGAAATGCCTTTAACGTCTCTTGGGCGATGGCTACGGTTTTGTGCTGTTCCAGCTGAATTGCGTAGGGGTGATTGGTTTCCCCCGCCAGGCGTTCGAAATCAAACTCGGCAAACACTTCGTTGGTCTCCCGGTAGCGGTATTGAAAATAGCGAGCCTTTAGCCCTTGTGCGATCACGCTCGCGCTCATGCCAATACCATCGAGCAAATCTAACGTGGATGAATGAGTGGTAGCGGCGCGGTGTGCGTGGGGTGTTTGCTTTTCCGCATCGAATTGCAGAACCGGAATGCCCTGTTGCACGAGGGCAAGTGCTGTAATGCTTCCTACAGGGCCAGCTCCGGCAATAATCACGCAGTCGCGTTGAGGCATATTCATTTATAAAAAAAGAAGCTCTACCGCTCGTTCAATAAATCTTGCGGGAAATCAATGAACTTATTCTTGGTCGCAGTCGTTTTTGCGCGGCCAAGTTGGAGGGCGCCTGGGTTCATCAGATTCTTGGGGTCCAGTGCGGCCTTAATGCTTTTGACGAAAGCCAGCGATGCCGACGATAGAGTATCGGCGTAATCATAAAACTGGCCCACCTGAAAATGTACCGCTCCGAATGTTCCCCATAACTTCGCCAAATCGTGGCGCAATACGGCCACCGCATCGCGTGCGGCGGGGTTGGGTGCCTGCGCAGCAAAATCGCGGCGCTGTTCATCAGTAACGTGGCGGTGATGGAATGCATTCAAACGATCATTCCAGTAAAACGTTGGTTCAATAGTAAAACCATTTCCAACCGCTGCCGTCAGGCATGAAACTTTTATATTGTGCTGCTTCATCAAGTCGCCGTGGCGCACAAAATATTCATCGGTGATGGCG
>JANLSL010000158.1:0-3477 GCA_031362385.1 Alphaproteobacteria bacterium
GCATAAACCGCACCTGGTTGTGCTTGCGCATCGCGGATATGAACCACTTCAATAACTTCATCATCGGCAAGCAGGGCTGCGCGCGTTTCACCGGGGCTGCGCTCGACAATAATGCGCGTGGGTAAACTCACTTTGTTGCCAGCGCATGGGCCGCCAGCGCAGCAGCAATTAATTTATCGGCTTCGAACAGGCATAACCCAACAATGTTGGTATATGACCCGTTGATCGCGGCTACGAATACACTGGCTTTTCCCTGGATGGCATAGCCACCGGCCTTGCCGCGCCATTCATTGCTGGCGATATAGGATTCGATTTCTGATTCAGTCAGGCGCTTGAAGCGCACCATCGTCAGCGCATGGCGCTGCCATACCTTGCCGCGCGCCATGACAACAATTCCGCCATGCACTTGATGACGGCGACCCGATAATAACGCCAAGCATTCGCGCACGTCGCGCTCAGTTTCGGCCTTGGGCAAAATACGTCGTCCACACGCCACCACGGTATCGGCCGCAAGCACGATGTCAGCACTGTGCGTCGCTGCAATAGCTCGGGCTTTGGCAAGCGCCAGCCGGTCAGCATGAAGGCGCGGTGCTTCATTTTTATGAGGGGTTTCATCAATATCGGCCGCCATCACCAGATCAGGTGTGCGGCCAATTTGCGTTAACAACGCCAACCGCCGAGGTGATGAAGATGCGAGGATCAATTTCATGTCTTCAAAACCGTGGGTCATCCGAGAAGGGAAACAAATCGAGTATTTTTTGGCGCAACTGATCGCGCACTTGGCGATAGGCCTCAAGCTTAACCGCGCGGCTGCCCTCAACCAGTGACGGGTCGAAGATATTCCAAAATTTCACATCACAGTGCATATAGCGCGTCAGGTCGACCGCTTTATGTTGCGCATGTGGCGAAAGTGACATGACAACATCAAAAGAATCAGCAGATAAATTCTCGAACGTTTTGGGCTTATGGTTCGACATATCAATATCCATCTCAGCCATCACATCAACCATGAAGTGGTCGAGTTTGCCCAACTGTATGCCTGCCGAGTCAACAAATACACGTTGGCCATGGTAACGCTTCATCAAGCCCTCAGCCATAGGCGAGCGTATCTCGTTCATGGTGCAACAAAACAAAACCGCTGAGGGAAGAACGTTAACCATGCTTTTTGTCAGCCGCGCATATGAAGAACACACAGCAGCGTGAACAATCGCCGCGATGTGAGCTGGTCAAGCTCGGCATCAACCATCAGTCGTTCCAGCAACATCTGCGCACCTTCGTTGTGCAACGCGCGACGGCCCATATCGATGGCTTCAATTTGCGAGGGCGATGATGTTTTGATGGCGTCGAAATAGCTTTCGCAGACGATGAAGTAGTCTTTGATCACCATGCGGAAGGGCTTTACGGCCATTGCCACTTCGCGCACGGGGTTTTCAGAGGTATCGCGGAGCTCAAGCAATAACCGATCATCAGCCAGCTTGAGTCGCACATGATAAGGGCCCGGATGAGCACCATCGCCATTCAACCGAAATGTGTTTTCTTCGAGTAAGTCGAAAATGGCGACTTCGCGCTCGTGCTCAACTTCGGGGCGACGGCGATGGAAGGTTTTTTCGTCAAGCGCCAACTTAATAATTGAGCGCGGGCGGCTCGTCGTTGACTCAGATGCGTCATCGCTTGGCGCGGTCATCATCCCCGCCCGATGTTGAGCCGGATGGAAATCGACAACGCATGTGCATCCAGTTCCTCAGCGCGCGCCATAGCCAGCGCCGCCGGGCCTATCGCATTCAACCCTGCCGCAGAACAATCAACAATCGAGGTGCGCTTCAAGAAGTCAAACACGCCCAAGCCTGATGAGAACCGCGCGGTACCCGAGGTGGGCAGAACGTGGCTGGGGCCTGCAATATAGTCGCCTAAGGCTTCAGGGGTATGGCGACCAACGAAAATGGCCCCGGCGTGATGAATTAATTTCATCAGTGGCTTGGCGTCAGCAACCGCCAACTCCAGGTGCTCTGGCGCAATACGATCAACCAGTGCTGCGCCATCAATCAACTGCGGCACGACAATAATCGCGCCATTGCGTAGCCAACTGGCGCGTGCGATTTCAGCACGCGGCAAGATCTTCAAGTGTGCCTCAACCGCTTCGAGAACACGGCTTGCGAAAACTTCGCTGTCGGTGATGAGAATTGATTGCGATGATGCGTCGTGCTCGGCCTGAGATAATAAGTCAGCCGCAATCCAAGCCGGATCGTTAGCCGCATCTGCCACCACCAGAATTTCCGATGGGCCTGCCACCATATCAATTCCAACAGTTCCAAAAACTTGTTTTTTGGCTGAAGCAACATAGGCATTGCCCGGTCCCACAACTTTATCAACCGGGTTGATTGTCGCGGTACCAAACGCCAACGCGCCAATGGCTTGCGCGCCGCCAATGCGGTAAACTTCATCAACTCCGGCGATATGGCATGCCGCCAACATCAGCGGATTGGTTTTGCCATCCGGCGTTGGCAGCGTGACGACCAGGCGCTTTACGCCAGCGACTTTGGCTGGAATGGCATTCATCAACACTGATGAAAACAAAGCCGCCGTGCCGCCCGGTACATAAAGACCAGCTGATGATACTGCGGTCCAGCGCCAGCCCAAGCCAATACCATCAGCGCCGGTGTAAAATTCATCCTTGGGCAGTTGGCGGCGGTGATAGTCAGCAATGCGATCAGCAGCGATCTGCAACGCATTCAGCGTGTTGGGGTCGCATTTGGTATGCGCGGTGCGGATGTCGGCCGGATCTATGGCCATTTGTGCCGCCGTCAGGGTAAGGCGGTCCCATTTTGCAGTGTACTCAAGCACCGCCGCATCGCCGCGTTTTTTGACATCAGCCAAAATCGCCGCCACCGCGCCATCAACATCAGTTTTCTCATCGCGGCTGGTCCTGATGAGCGCGCTAAATGCAGCTTCGAATCCAGCATCTTTGGTAAACAGAAGGCGCGACATTGCTAGCCTAGCCTGCAACTGCCGAACGAAAACGTTCGATCCAGCCGCTGATTTCTTCAGATCGCACTTTCAAGGCAGTGCGATTCACGATCAGGCGCGAAGACACCTGCGCAATTGTCGCGGTCTCTTTCAAACCATTAGCCTTCAACGTGCCGCCGGTTGACACCAAATCAACAATGCGCGGGCACAACCCCAAAGCTGGCGCCAACTCCATGGCACCGTTCAACTTCACGCACTCGGCTTGAATGCCGTGCTCGGCGAACCATTTTGATGTAATGTTGGGATACTTCGTTGCAATTCGAACGTGGCTGAGGCGCGCGAGGTCAAGCCCTTCGGTCATGTCGTTACGTTGGGCAATCGACAGACGGCACTTGCCAATCCCAAGATCAAGCGGCGCATAAATTTCTGCGTAATCGAATTCCATCAGCACATCGTTGCCCGCGATGCCAAGGTGGGCCGCACCAAAAGCAACAAATGTCGCCACGTCAAAGC
>JANLSL010000699.1:0-6891 GCA_031362385.1 Alphaproteobacteria bacterium
GCATAGGCCTTGGTATTCGAGGCCACCACCTCATCCCACATGCCCAACTGCACAAAGATGTGCGAGGGCATATGCAGCGCGTGGGGCGCATCGGGTGCGATGGTGGCAAACTTTTGCGCGGCCCACAGCGCCAGTGGGGCATGCTCGGGGTCATCAAACGCATGGATTACATAATGCGCTGCACCGGGGTGCTGGGGGCTCGCGCGCAGCACGGTTTCGGCAATGGCACCTGCGAGCATTTGGCGGCGAAACCCAACATCGCCTTGGCGCACCGTGCCCAACAGCGACAGCGCATACAGCACTGCCACTTCGTGATCATGCTGGTCGCGCTCGTACAAACGTTTCATGGCATTTGAATAAGCGTTATCGCGCGAGGGTTTGTCGCCCTCGCCATACAGCACATCAACCGCTTCCATCAGTGCGCGCTCTTTGCCCGCCGGGGCTTTTTGTGCGCGCGCGGCTGGCGTGGCAGCAAAAGCATTCAATGCTTTCAGTGCCGCAGCGCGGTCTTGTTCGGCCCACAGCGGATGATTGTAACTCATGGCATCGCCCCACACCGCCAAGGCGAAGGCGGGATCAGCTTTACCTGCGGCCTGGAATGCCAGGTGGGCCTGATCGAATTCGAAATTGTACATGGCCTTTACGCCGGTTTCGAAAGCGGCTTGGGCGGCAGGCGTTGCCGAGGTGGGAAACACAATTGTTCCCAGATTAGGACTTTGTGCCTGCGCACTCATACAATGCGCACTCGCAAAAATTACAAAGCCAAAAACTGCGGCAGCAAGGGTTGATGGCGTTTTCATGACGAACCTCATATGCGGTGTCGTAAGTATATACAGCTTACTTTAACGCCTGATCGTGGGTGCAACTTTTTTCAAAAACAGCGGCATGGGGTTTGATTCCACGATCATCAGTTTTGCACCATCGGCATCGCGCATCCAGAAGCGTGTCATGCGGCCATCGGCCCCACGTGTGCCTTCTTTTACAATCACATAACCGTTGTCTGGGGCAGCCGCTTTCACCTTCCTGAACGCGGCATCAGCATCGGGTGTCAGGATGAACAATCCCATCGAGCCATAGGGCGAGCGCCCTGTGGTGGGCATGGCCGGCGCATCGGGCTTTTTAATATGCGGTGCAATCAGTGCCAGGTAACTGGAGTTTGCATTCACCTCTGCACTGTCGAGCGCGGGGCGCAGCACTTCAAAGTCCATCGCTTCGCCGGGCGCAAAACCAATCGTCCATTCCAAAACCGGGTTGGCAACATTGCGGATGCTCTCACTCACCTGCATGCCCAGAATATCGCGGTAGAGCTTCAGCGACGCCTCAACATCGCGGACGACGATTGTAGTTCGCCACGCCATTGCCCCCTCAAGTTTCGGCTCATCGGCAGGCCAGGGCGGGGTATCCATTTTCATGGTCTGCGCACTGGCGCTGAGCGCACCGAACACCACAGCAAGCGCGCAAATATATTGTTTCATTGTCAGGCTCCCGCTTATTTTGAAAGAGTATCGCAGATACGGTGGCAGTGCACTTACAGTTACGCATCTACCATTACCGACGCTTATTGTGATAGGATAGGCCAACGACTTCATCATTAAGTGTAATTGTCACTAGAATCCACCAACGCATGACACTCGAACCCGCTCTTGCCGCACCGCTGCCTATTCAAATTCATCTGCTCACCGTATTACCGGCCTTTGTGATTGGCCTGTGGCTGATTTTATTCAGCACCAAGGGAAAACTGGCGCACCGCACGTTTGGGTATATTTATTTGGTGCTGATGACCGTGACCGCCACCACCACTGTTTTTATTCATGGCAACCCGAACGGCAGCTTTTACGGCTTTAGCTGGATTCATTTGTTTATCCCGCTCACCATCAACGGCGTGGTCGGTGGGCTGCTGGCAGTGCGCAAACACAACATCGCCCGCCACAAACGTGCGATGCTGGGGCTGTTCATCGGCGCGATTGTCATTGCCGGGGCGCTGACATTTTTACCGGGCCGGATCATGAACCAAATCGTGATGGGCGGATAGGGCGACTCATACCACCTTGGTGTTATATACCGATTGTCAGGCAGTACGTGTGAGTTCAGTTACCGACGCGTAGTGTGATAGGGTACGTCAACGAGTTCGTAGTTAAGTGCACTGTCACTGAAATCCCGGGTGTCATCGGCGTGTGGTGCGCGGCGGCAGCTTAAGCGCGCCACTACAGAACAGCCGTTCGGCTTCACGCTATAAGGGCGTGCTTGAGGGGCGCGGTGACGCGAAGCTTGATGACTCCTACATCTATCACAACTTCAATCTCGGGCTCCGCGTTGGCCTGTCACTGAAGTGAGGGAACAGGCTTTTTTGAGTTTCGTTACGATGAAGCTTATATAGAAATTGTATCTAATTCCTATTTTGCATCTAACGACTCACTTCGTAGTGCATCGATGAATACAACAATCATCTGTAGCTCATTAAAAATAATACCTTTTTCTCGCAATAATTTGATTAGCGCGTTTGCTGGGGAAGGAGTCTTTAGCCAATCGTCTGCTTCAGTGTCATCAAATTCGTCAGTTAACGCTTTCACACTTTCGGCAAATGCTGGGCCTGCAGTGTCAATAACATATTTTTCAATCTTCTCCTCCCAAGCAGCAAAGCGTGAGTTTGGGCCAACGGGATATTCAACGCATTTATCTGCAGAAATTTCTGCTAATCTTTGTAGTTCTTTATTTTTATTTTTGATGTCCTTTTTTTTGCCGCTTTTGTCGTTGTCAAATATCCAATAGCAAGGGATTCCTAGTTGATCAAACACAACTATTGTTTTTGCAAGGTTGTTTTTTCCACCTACCTCGGCAATCACAATTCCATCGGCATGCGGATCGCGCCCGATAGACTTGTAGTATGCATCGAGAATTGCTTTGTCCCCTGCACCTTCAACTAGGACCACGCAGTCTGCAAAAAATCCTTCAGCGATTTCTCCTTTAAATGTGTGCAATTTAGCAGCTAACTTTTGATCGCTCATTACTGTAGCCGTGCCTGCACTATCTATTTCAGCAAGTTTCTGAGCGCAGGATTGCAGGCTTGTTTTGCTAACGGTTACGTTTTTTGTAACTGATGGCCTATACCTGATGACTCGAATGTCCTGACATTTAGCTAGAGAAACCAACAGGGGTGAATGCGTTACGTAAATTGTTTGGATTCTAATTCCAGTGATCTGACTAAAATCCTCTCCAAGTGACTGGAGGACTTTCGCAAATAATCTCTGTTTGATTGGGTGTTGATAGATTTCTGGCTCTTCGATGGCGATAATGATGTCACTTTGTGGTTCTGCGAATTTTGCCTCGTTGGGCTCAACACTTACTCGCCTGCGCGCCATGTACTGAAGCGTCGTGAGCATAATTGCTCGCTGTAATCCATGTCCTACGCCATCGATATTTGTAGTGAAATCCTTATCCTTGACTGCAATTTCTGATGCGGGGAAGCTTGGCTGAATTGAGTCTATTGGCTTCCAAGTTGTTATGATTTCGGAGTCTTTATAGTAGTCGTTCAATATTTTAGTCAGATTCATGCCAATATCAGCTAATGCAGGCACCTTGGAGGGGTCAGTTAGTTCTTGGATTTCCTTGTTTGCGGCTTCCAGCACTTCTTTAAATTTTGAATTATTCTCAATGGTTTGCCGTGCGATAGTGTTTATGAGTTCTTTGACTGGCGATTTTTTATTTGTTTGAAGTTCTACGGCTGCGTCATGCGACGCACGAACAAAGATGTACTCAGTCTTGGCCTTGAGCTTCCCGACAGCAACGTTTGTCCAACCTTTAAATGATCCAACTTTGTGCAATTGAAGTGAGTCTGGATTTGCGCTTTCCCAATTTTCTAGGCTTGGTTCAATCTCATCGGCTGACTTGACTTTAGGAAGTACGGAAAATTTTTCTCGAAGTTTATTATAAAGCGCCATTTTTGGGGTTTTCCCAGATTCACTTCTGCAATCGGTAAATTCTGGATTCACACGTGCTGAAACAAAAAATTGGCCAGAGTCGCCAGCATTTCCATACCGGAATCGACGAGTCAAAATAAAATGATCGCCAACAAGATTGCTCTCAAACTCTTTGCGGTCGTGCGGTGTTAGGTCACAGAAGTAAATCGTAATCTCTATCGGTTCACTAAAATTACCGTCCGAATAATCATTCTGCGATAGCTGTGGCGCGGCTTGAAAGAACAGATCTATTGCGATTAGGAATGCTGATTTTCCTGCATTATTCTCACCAATAAGTGCTGTCGTGTCGTTCAGTGAAAGCTCTGTATCACGTAACGCGCGAAAATTTTTGACATGAACTTTATGGATTCTCACTGGTTTACCTCTGCATCAATACGCGTGATGCAGCTGTTTCCCGCCCTGCTGGTTAATGTAGACTGCCAAGGGTCGTTGCTTCGCTCAATGTTCGTTAAATCTTCGACCTTAAAGCACCGCCACTCGCCGCCGTTGGGCAATCCGCTACTAGAACTTCCGCCATACTGGTAAGCGAGCAAATGCTCTTCGTGTTTGTCATTGGTCCCTATGACATGAGGACTTAGCTTTCGCTGATGCCTTTTGTAGGTTGCCGTTAGGCAATATCTACCAAGAACAGCATTCTTTAGAATGTTGTAGTTGCTCATTTACGCCCCCCTGATTGGATACATCATAAACGAGTGTATACTATGCCACTAGCCTAGAGGTTGAACGCATGTACGGCCAATAAATTGGCCAGCAGATTACAACGGCTTTGCGTTAATGATGCTTGATTGCGACACGGCATAAGCCCATACCGCTGCGGTATCTACCGGCCAGCTTTCCGAGCGATATTGCTCTGCCGTATACCATCCACCTGCAATTCACCTGCTACGGCAGAAGTGCTAGCAAGTTTTGCTTGCTGTCGTTGCATTACCCTGGTAATGTGATGATATGCCAATCGCACACTCCAAAATCACGGCCCAAGGCCAAATTTCCGTGCCCGCAGAAATCCGCAAGAAGCTCGGCCTCGGGCGTGGTTCAGTGTTGGAATGGGAAGAGCGTGACGATGAGATCGTCGTCCGGCGGGCGGGAAGATACACGTCGACAGACGTGCACCGCGCACTGTTTCCCGATGCTTTGCCTTCGGGCGGGCCGGGGGACGTGAAGGAAGGTATTCGTCACTACATTCGAAAGCGCCATGCGCTCGGTTGATACCAATGTGCTGGTGCGGCTAGTCGTCCGCGATGAGCCACAGCAGGCTGAGGCGGCCGAAAAATTTGTCGCAAAAGGGGCCTGGGTTTCTCATCTCGTTTTGGTTGAAACCCTTTGGGTTCTCGATGCGGTTTATGGGCGTTCCGCCAAACAGCTCATCGAAGCAGTCGCTATGTTGGTGGAACATAAAGACTTAACTTTTCAAGATGCTGATGTTGTTGTTGCTGCATTGGGGCAATTGCGCAAACGCCCTGCGCTTGGATTTTCCGACTGCATGGTGCTGGAAACAGCTCGTAAGGCAGGGCATCTGCCCTTGGCGACTTTTGATCGCACCTTGGCCAAACTGCCTGAAACAGTGCGCTTGTAAGCTGTGAGTTCAGGTCTGAAGTGCCCTACGGAGTTCGTTGAAAAATATCTCGTGAGGAGATCGGTATGCTGCACCGCAAAATGAGCGACCGCCCTGCGGCTGGTATAGCCATCAAAAGAGGTCAAATATCCATTAGATGATGGTCGCTGCGTTGCAGCATCAGATTTCGGTGACACCCATTTGTCACTACGCTTGTGAATAGCGTGAAGTGTGTTGACGTTGTTTCACGTGAAACATTTTGGAGAAGGCTACTTCAACAGCGTCATGAGGCTTGAGGTATCCCACCGGCCATGACCCTGGGCTTGCACCTCGGCGTAGAACTGGTCGACCAGGGCTGCCACCGGTAGCCGTGCGCCATTGGTGCGCGCTTCATCCAGGCAGATGCGTAAGTCCTTGCGCATCCAATCCACTGCAAAGCCGAAGTCGAACTTGTTCTCGCACATGGTGCGGCCACGGTTTTCCATCTGCCATGACTGTGCGGCCCCTTTGGAGATGACATCAAGCACATCGGCCATGTTAAGCCCGGCGCGTTGGCCGAAGTTCATGGCCTCGGCCAGGCCTTGCACCAATCCTGCGATGCACAGTTGGTTCACCATCTTGCTCAGTTGACCAGCACCACTGGGGCCGAGCAGGCGGCACATTTTGGCGTAGGCGGTGATGATGGGTTCGGCTTTTGCATAGTGGGCTTGCGTGCCGCCGCACATGATCGTCAGCGCGCCGTTCTCGGCACCCGCTTGCCCGCCCGACACCGGTGCATCGATGAACCCAACGCCCAGGCCAGCACATTCTTTGGTCATGGCGCGCGCCAGTTCAGCCGAGGCTGTGGTGTGGTCGACGATTACCGCACCGGCGGCCAAGCCCGCCAACATGCCATCAGGCCCGGTCACAACGGCGCGCACATCGGGGTCATCACCCACACAACACAAGGCCACCTCAGCGTTGCGGCAGGCTTCACGCGGGGTTTTGGCGACGGTGCCTTTATGCTTGGCGGCCCACGCTTCGGCCTTGGCGGCATTGCGGTTATAGACCGTGATGGTGTGGCCTTTCGTAGCTAGATGCCCCGCCATGGGAAAGCCCATAATGCCCAAACCGATGAATGCAACTGTGGCCATTGTTAAAGTTCCTGCTAAACGTCCAAATGACTTCTGATCTTGGCGTTGATGCGCGCGGGTGCGAGGTCAAAGATTCCAAACCCATGATCAGGCCAGCGCTCAAACGACCCATACTTGATCAGCGGTGCAGCGCGGGTTGAGATGTCCCACAAATCATCTTTAGGCCCGATGGCCAAAATAGGCTGCGTGACGTTGGGTAACTTTTCGGCGAACGGATAGCGCATGGCTG
>JANLSL010000708.1:0-9047 GCA_031362385.1 Alphaproteobacteria bacterium
CGCCAGTGCGATAGTGCAACACCGCTTGACGCGCCGGTCGCGATGCCAAGCGCGCCAACGTCGGGCCCAGACCAGTCGACTCAAGGGCATGGGTGGCATTAGGGCTGAGTGTCAGGCCAGCGCCAACTTCGGCAAGCTGCGGGGCTTGCTCGTAGACTGCAACCTTAAAGCCGCGTGCTTGCAACGCTACAGCAGCGGTCAGTCCGCCGATTCCTGCTCCGATTAAAACGACTTTTACATTTTGCATGGCGACGACGTGCCCGGACCCAAAACTTCAACCGGCACCCCCATGCCTGTGCTGAAGTAGGACTAAGCGAGCACACCACAAGCGCCCTCGACAATACTTTGGTCGGCGCAAACCAAGTGGTGAACAGGTCGACTGGCCAGTAAAAGGCTCAGTTGGCCCGACGCAAATTGCTCAAATAGGCAATGACATCGGCCTTACTCTTCACCTCGGCATACTTGGCCTGTAGGTCAAACAGGTTGGCCTCATGCGGTGCGGCATGTCGGTCACCGACCGCTTCGCGGATAACGATAGGAACAAAACCGCTTTGGCAGGCATCCAAGGTTGACGCCCGGATGCACCCAGAGGTGCTCCATCCCGCCAGCATGACGGTATCTACACCTGCAGCCGTCAGGGTCGCTGCCAAGTTCGTGCCAAAAAAAGCGCTGGCGTATTGTTTGGTAATCACCACCTCAGTGGGCAAGGGCTCCAGGCCTTTGACGAATGCGCCAAAGGGGCTGCCGCGTTCAAAATTTTTCAGCGCCGGAACTTTGCGAAAAAATACCCCGCCATCGGCACCACCTGGGGTGAACTCCACACGGGTATGAACAATCATAATCCCGGCTTTGCGCGCTGCGGCGAGCACTTCTTTTGCTGCTTCGGCTGAGGCTTCAACTCCAGCATAGAGGCCGCAGGACTTGTCGATATAGGCCTGGGCAAAATCGACATGCAAAAGGCAGGGCTTTTTGCCGAAATCGAGGTGGCCCCCAAAACCAGCTTTGCCATAGTCTTGGTTAAGATGTGCGGTTTCGCTCATGGCCGTTCTCCTGGTTTAGATAATCCCGCGCTCCTGGTATTCTTTCATGGTTTTTGAATCCATGCCAAGGATGCCGCCGAAAATCTCCTCGTTGTGCTCTCCCAGGTCGGGCCCAGTCCAGCGCACCTTGCCGGGTGTTGCCGACAACTTGGGGAAGGTGTTTTGCATCTTCAGTTTACCCAGTGTTTTATCGGCCACTTCAACGATAGCCTCGCGCGCCTTGAAGTGCGCATCGGCCAACATCTCAGGGGCGCGGTAGATCAAGCCCGACGGCACACTGGCCTTGTCCATCAGCACTTCGAGTTCTTTGACGGTTTTGGTTTTGGTCCAGGCCGCAATCAAATCATCGAGTTCTTTCTGGCGTTGGCCGCGTGCGGTGTGGGTTGCATACTTCGCATCGGTGCCCAGCTCGGGTTGGCCCATGGCTTCGGTGAGGCGGCGAAACACGGTGTCCTGATTTGCGGCGATGAGGAAGTTGCCATCTTTGGCCGGATACACGTTCGAGGGTGCGACGTTGGGCAAGATCGAGCCCGTGCGCTCGCGGATGAAACCTACCTTGTCGTACTCGCTGATCAGCGATTCCATCAGTTGCAATACGGACTCATAGATTGCCGAATCCACCACTTGTCCACGGCCCGTCACATGCCGATGATGCAGCGCCATCAAGGCACCCATACATGCATACGTCGCGGCCGTTGTGTCGCCCAGCGAAATGCCAACGCGGCTGGGTGGTGTAGAAGGATCACCCACCACATAACGCAAGCCGCCCATAGCCTCGCCCACGGCCGCGTAGCCGGCCTTATGCGAGTAAGGGCCCGTCTGTCCGTAACCCGAGACGCGAATCATGATCAGGCCCGGATTAATCTTGGCCAGCTCATCGTAGCCGAGGTTCCATTTCTCCATGGTCGTCGGCTTGAAGTTCTCAAGCAGGAAGTCCGACTTCTTCACCAGTTGCTTGATGATCTCTTGGCCCTCGGGGACCCGCGCGTTGAGGGTCACGGATTTTTTGTTGCGCGCGACGATGGGCCACCATAACGATTTGCCCTCGGCCTTCTCGCGACCCCATTCGCGCAAAGGGTCGCCCACCTTGGGCTGCTCGATCTTGATCACCTCAGCCCCGAAGTCGGCCATGAGTTGACCGCAGAACGGTCCAGCCAACAATTGGCCCATTTCGATCAACCGCAAGCCCGTTAAGGGGCCGTTTTCGCCTGCCATTTTGTCCATCCCTCTCGGTTTGAGCGCCTTGCAGTTGGGCCACTTTGCCGACTGTGCCAGACACCCTATATAAGCCCAATCGGCCTATAGCGGGGCTGGTTGGCCCTGGCAAGCGGGCGAAGCAGTTTGCCAGCTAGGCGCTGAGGGCTAAACTAAATACAAAATAGAGCGCACGGGGAGTAGATGATGAAAAAGAAAGTGACCTTGGTTGAAGTCGGTCCCCGCGATGGGCTGCAAAGCGAACCCAAAATCATGCCCACCGAAGAAAAGGTGGAGTTTATTAAGCGCGCTATTGATTCCGGTATTACCCGCATCGAAGTGGCCAGCTTCGTGAACCCTAAGCGCGTTCCGCAAATGGCTGATGCCGAGGCCGTACTTTCTCACGTGCCGCGCGATGGCCGTGCCTCATATATTGGTCTCATCCTCAACATGAAGGGGTTTGAGCGCGCCCGCGATGCGAAGTGCGATGAAATGGGTTACGCCGTGGTGGCCACGGATACCTTTGCCACGAAGAACCAGGGCATGACCTCGGCTGAAACCGTCACCGCCTGGCAAGAAGTTGGTCGTGTGGCCAAAGCAGAAGGTTTTAAAACCTCGGTTACTATTGGTGCTTCGTTTGGCTGTCCGTTTGAAGGAGAAGTGCCCATCGAGCGCGTGGTCGACATCGCCAAACGCTGTGCTGAGGTAAACCCCGATGAAGTGGCACTGGCCGATACCATTGGCTGCGCTGATCCGGTGCGGGTGTCTGAGCTGGTCACGCGCGTGAAAGCCGCCATACCCGGAATGAAAATCCGGGTTCATTTGCACAACACGCGTAACACTGGTCTTGCCAATGCATATGCGGCGGTGATGGCGGGCGTTGATTTTCTTGATGCTTCCACCGGCGGTATCGGGGGCTGTCCTTTTGCGCCCCGCGCCACCGGCAATATCCCCTTGGAAGACCTGATTTATATGTTGAACCGCATGGGGGTTGAAACCGGCGTGGACATCGACAAGGTTATTGCTACTGCTGGTTGGGTCGAAGAGCGACTCGGCAAGCCCATCCCTGCCATGTTGGGCCGGGCTGGCGTGTTTCCGGGCGTGGCCAAGGCCGCCTAAGACCGTTTCATTTCAGGCCGAGAAGTGCTGGCAAAGCCATAGAAATTGGGCTACGTCAGCGCCGCTTACGAAGGGGGATGGGTGCTTGCATTTTTGTGAGTCGCCTTTGCCCAACGGTTTGATTAGGTTTGCGCCGAAGGGTTGGGAGAGGGCAGGCTAACTGCCTTGCTTGGCCTTAAATGCGGCGTAAGCCCATTCCATAAAATGCACAGAGAGGGACGCGCGAAATCATGACGTATCGTTTGGGATGTGACGTTGGAGGAACCTTTACCGACCTCCTGTTGATTAAAGAAGCCACCGGCGAAACGTATCGCGCCAAAACCCCCTCGACGCCGCAGGATCAATCGATCGGCGTTATGACCGGCATCGAACGCATCTGCAAAGATGCGGGCATCACCCCGGCCGAAATCACCGAGTTCATGCATGGCACCACTGTTGCCACCAACGCTGTGCTTGAAGGCAAAGGCGCTGTGGTCGGTTTGATTGTCACCGACGGCTACAAACAAGTTCTGCAAATTGCGCGCTCATTTGTTCCGGGCGGCTTGGCCGGCTGGATCATTTGGAACAAGCCCCTGCCCTTAGCACTGCTTGAAAACACCTGCGAAGTTAAAGAGCGTATCGGTGCGCGCGGCGAAGTTGTGCGCAAGCTCAATGAAGAGTCGGTTCGTGAAGCCGTTCGCAAGTTGAAGGCTAACAAAGTTCAAGCCATCACCGTGTCGTTGATCAACTCGTTCGCCAACGGCGATCACGAGAAAAAAATCCGCGATATCGTGAAACAAGAATTCCCAGAAGTTCCCGTCAGCCTCAGCCATGAAGTACTGCCGGAAATGTACGAATACGAACGCACGTTGACGGCGGTTGCCAATTCCTACGTTCGCCCCACCGTCAGCCGTTACCTCAAAAACCTCGAGACCACCTTCGCCAGTCGCAAAATGACGGCCAAGTGCAAGGTGCTGCGTTCTGACGGCGGCCTGATGGCGTTCGGCAATGCTTCTGACAAACCCGTGGCTTTGATGATGTCAGGCCCTGCGGGTGGCGTTGCCGGTGCGTTGTGGGTGTCACGTCAATCGGGTTACAAAAATCTGCTGACCTTCGACATGGGCGGCACGTCGACCGACGTCGCCCTGATTGAAAACGGCGAACCGCAATTGCGCCGTGAAACCAAAGTTGGTGACGTCACCGTGCGCGCGTCGTCGTTGGATGTGCGCACCGTTGGTGCTGGCGGCGGTTCAATCGCACGCGTCCCTGAGCTGACCGGTGCGCTTCGTGTCGGTCCTGAAAGTGCCGGCGCCATGCCCGGCCCGGCCTGCTACGGCAAGGGCGGCACCGAACCAACCGTGACCGACGCTAACGTGGTGTTGGGTCACTTGCCACCGTCACTGATCGGTGGCGAAATGAAACTTGATGTTGCCGCGTCACGCAGCGCCAGCAAAAAGGTCGGCGATGCGCTGAAAATTTCGGTCGAGAACGCAGCCGAAGGCATCGTGAAGATCGTCAACGAAAACATGTTCGGAGCACTTCGGTTGGTGTCGATCGAACAAGGGTACGATCCGCGCGACTTCGCCCTCGTGGCTTTCGGTGGCGCTGGTCCGCTGCATGCCAACGCGCTTGGTAAGTTGTCGGGTTCATGGCCGGTGATCATTCCGCCAGGTCCTGGCGTGTTATGTGCCTATGGCGATGCCACCACGCGCGCCCGTAACGAAGCTTCGCAAACTTTTGTGCGCCGCTATTCGGAAACATCAAACAAAGATGTCACCGTCATTCTCAAGGCGTTGACCAAACAAGCCCAAGACAGCCTGATCAAAGAAGGCATCCCGGTCAAAGAACAGACCATCGTCTGGGAAGTTGACTTGCGCTACACCGGCCAAGGATTTTCGGTGCCCATCGGGTGCAAGCCTGAAGGCTTTGAGAAAAATGGCTTGGCGCAAGCCGCCAAGGATTTCGATACCTTCCACACCCGCCAGTTCACGTTTGCTCTGGACGCCGAACACGAAATCGTCAACTTGCGCGCCGTCGTGCTGGGTCAATACCCGAACGTGAAAGCAATCCGCGTGGGCAAAGGCGGCACTGATCCAAAAGCTGCTGTGATCAATGCCAATCACGAATTCTGGGATGAAGGCAAAAAGTACAAAGCCAAAATTTACGACCGCGCCAAGCTGAAGGCCGGCAACGTTGTTCAAGGCCCGGCCATTGTCACCGAGTTTGATTCCACCACCGTCATCCTCGCTGATTGCATGGGCACGGTGGACCATGTCGGCTGCATCTTGATTACGCCAAAGGGCATGAAGCCTAAGGCAGGCATGAGCGCGCCGACAAACAAGGGCAAATCCGCGGCCAAGACAAAGGCGAAAGCCAAGCCAGCGGCCAAAGCCAAATCCAAGAAAAAGCGTTAACGGTCGAGCAGGAGGGTCACACCATGGTGAGTAAAGCTCAAATCATCGAAACCAATCGCAAGCCTTTCAAAAAAGTTGCGATTGATCCCATCACGCTCGACATTATTGAAAGCGCGCTGCGCAACGCACGCTTCGAAATGGACGCCACTGTGTTCCGCACAGCGATGTCATCGGGTATCCGCGAACAGCATGACGCCTTCCCCCTGATTGCCAACAAAGACGGCAAAATGGTGGTGGGTCAGTTCGGCTCGTTCATCGGTGGGTTTTTGGCCAACTACGACGGCACCATTGAAGAAGGCGATATCTTCTTCACTAACGATCCCTACAAGACCGAAGGTGCGATCAGCCATGCCAATGATTGGTTGATCTTGCTGCCGATTTTCTACAGCGGCCGTTTGGTGGGCTGGTCATGCCATTTCGGTCATATGACCGACAACGGCGGTAAGGTTCCTGGCTCAATGCCAACCGATGCCACAACGATTTTCGAAGAAGGCTTGGTCACGCCACCGACCAAGCTTTACAAAAAAGGCGTACTGCAATCGACGTTGCTCGAAGTCATGTTGAACCAGGTTCGTTTGCCAACCTGGAACCGCTCGGACCTCAATGCCGTTTTGGCCGCCTGTCGCGTTGCTGAAAAGCGCGTCAAAGAAATGTGCGACCGCTTTGGCGATGACGTGTTTGTCTCAGCGTGCCAAGCCGCCCTTGATCGTAACAAGCGCGCCATGTCGACGTTGATCAACCAGAACGTCAGCGAAGCGCCTGTCTCGTTCGAAGATTATGTCGATGACGACGGCCGTGGCTATGGCCCTTACAAAATCAAGTGCACGATGTGGCGCGAAGGCCACAAGGTGATTTTGGATTGGAAAGGCACCGATCCGCAGGCGATTGGATCGATCAACTTCTACTTGAACGAAAACATGCTCAAGATGTTCTGGGGCATCTACATGATCATGGTGTTCGACCCCGCCATCTTGTTCAACGACGGGTTCTACGACTTGGTCGATGTGCGCATTCCGCAAGGCACGCTGTTGAAGCCAAACTTCCCAGCCGCCCTGTCATGCCGCACGCACGCCTTGGGCCGCATCTTCGACACCTTCGCTGCGTTGTTGGGACAAAAGACGCCCGAGTTCCTGTGCGCTGCGGGCTTCTCGTCCTCACCACACTTTATGTACTCAGGCACCAACTCCAAAGGCGAATGGTACCAGCTGTATCAAATCGGCTTCGGCGGCATTCCAGCCAAGCCCTTTGGCGACGGTCCCGATGGTCACTCGATGTGGCCTTCGTTCACCAACGTCCCTCAAGAATACTTGGAAGCGTACTTCCCGCTGCGTATTGAGCGTCATGAGACGACGCCCGATTCCGGTGGTGCAGGCCGCTTCCGTGGTGGTAACGCGCTGCGCGTTGACTACTGCTTCTTGGAAGACGGTGAAATTTCGATCCATGACGATCGTTGGCTCACCTATCCGTGGGGTGTTAACGGCGGCACACCGGGCAGGCGCTCGGAAAAGATTCTGTACCGCACCGATGGCTCGATCGAATACCATCAGTCCAAGTGCGATAACGTGAAGGTGAAAAAAGGCGATATCCTCGCGTTCATCACCTGGGGCGGCGGCGGTTGGGGTAACCCGATCGAACGCGAAGCTGGCTTGGTTGCCACCGACGTGCGTCGTGGTTTGGTGACCCCGCAAGGGGCCAAGCGTTACGGCGTGGTTGTAAATGCCGATGGCACGGTCAACGACGAGGAGACCAAAAAACTCCGCGCCGAGATCAAGTCGAAGCAGCCTGCTAAAATGCCGGTGTTCGATTTGGGCCCACCACTCGCACAGACGTTGGCCAATTGCGAAAAAGAAACGCATTTGCCAGCACCACGTCCGCCGGTGTTCCGCCCCGACACGGCCCACGCCAAAGCGGCCGAGTAATCGGTTTTATATCAATGATTCAAAGGGGCGCTTCTCCGGAAGCGCCCCTTTTTGTGATGTGCCGCAAGGCATGACATAATGGCTGAGAGAATGGGGGAATCGCATATGGACAATACACCTACGCGCTGGGGCTGGTTGTCGAAAAGCTACCACTGGATCATCGCGTTATTAATTCTGGTCATCGTGCCGGTGGGTTTTGTGATGACCAATACCTACCAGTTCAAAATCGTCAGTGCCCAAATGGAGTCAATCCACGTTGTGCTGTCGCGCATTCATCAATCTGCGGGCCTAGTCGTGCTGATGCTGGTGACATTGCGGTTGGGCTGGCGCTTGTCCAACCCGGGCCCCAATGTTCCCGCCAACTTAGCGGCGTACCAACGCCTGCTGGCCAAGCTCAACCATGCTGCCCTCTATCTGCTGCTGTTCATGTTGCCACTGTCGGGCTGGGCGGCGATGTCAGCCTTTGGTGAAGCGCCGACTTATTTCCTGTGGCTTGATGGGTTGCCCAGCATTGTTCCCAAAGTTCCGCTGACGGATCCTTATGGATATTCGTTCTTCGGAACGATTCATCGCTATTCGGTATACACAGGGGGCGTGCTGCTCAGCCTGCACATTATCGCTGCACTGTGGCACCAGTTCGCAGTCAAGGACTCGGTCTTACGCCGCATGTGGCCGCTGGCGAGTTAAGCCGGGTTACTTAAGCAACGCTTTTCATCCAATCGTTCACCAGCTTGGCGAATTGAATCTTCTGCTCTTTGCCTGCCACAACGTGCGCAACGTCAAACAGGTCGATGCCCTTCGCCCATGGGATGCTTAGCTCAATCGGCTTGGTCAGGCGCGGCCCGGTCACAATATCCAAGTGGCTATGCACAATCAGCGCGGGGCATTTTATGTTTTTTAATTGCGCCGTCACATTATGAGCGAGGCATGAATTGATGAACCGGTCATGGGCCGCAAAGCGCCCATTCAGTTCACGCCAAGGTCCGTTGGGGCCTAGTAGTTTTTGATAGTTAGCGTTGTAGTACTCGGGGCTGAAACTCAAAATACACACGAGGCGCTGAAACGCACCCCACCCGGCATCGCGGTGTGTGATGCGCAGTATTTCGATGTGGTCGACAAAGTGCTGGTCGGTGGTGTCGCACCACGCCCCCATGTTCATCATCGATTTCACCAGGTCGGGCCGTTTGATGGCGATGACTTGGGCAATGCAAGCGCCCATGCCCACCAACCCAATCAAATGCACCTTTTGGGTGAAGCCCAAATGCGCCAACAATTGAATGGCATCTTCAGCGTACAGATCGATAGATGGTTTCAGGTTCAAGTCATCATCGGACTCGCCGATGCCACGGTAATCAATAATCACAACCCGGTGGGTATCGGTG
>JANLSL010000010.1:0-2617 GCA_031362385.1 Alphaproteobacteria bacterium
GTTGCATATCTGTGGCCGCAATTGCGCTGCCCGGTATATGCAACCCCATTCGCCGCACAGTTCCTGAAGAATAAACTTGCCGAAACAGGCTTAACAGATGATGTGGTTGTCCATGTCTTGCCCTTGGGTGGGCGCGCACAGATTGGGCCGTTTGACATTGAATTCGTGACGTTGACGCATTCCATCCCCGAACCAAATGCGGTGGTCATTCGCACACCATATGGAACATTATTCCATACCGGAGATTGGAAGTTTGACCCAGATCCGGTGGTCGGCGCGGCGACTGATTTCAAAAAGCTCGAGGCGATTGGTCGTGAAGACGTTTTAGCTTTGATTGGTGACTCGACCAACGTGTTCACTGAAGGCGAGGCGGGCTCAGAGCGCGATGTCCGCAACGCATTGGTCAACCTATTCGCGCGCCAAACCGGGCGCATTGCGGTCGGCTGCTTTGCCTCAAATGTTGCGCGTTTGGAAAGCATTGCCCATGCTGCTGAGGCCAATGGGCGCCACGTAGCGCTTGTGGGTTTATCGCTGTGGCGTATCGTCGAGACTGCGCGCAAAACAGGCTATCTCTCGCCGCATCTTAAATTCTATGAGGCTGAGGACGCAGCCCACCTGCCGCGTGATAAAGTTGTTTATATCTGTACTGGAAGCCAGGGCGAGCCGCGCGCGGCACTCATGCGTATTGCCTTTGACCAGCATCCTGATGTGGGGCTAGAGAAGGGCGATGTGGTGATTTATTCTTCGCGGGTCATCCCAGGCAATGAACATGCTGTCCATAAGGTCCAGAATCAATTGGTTCGCATGGGCGTTGAAATCATCACCTGGCGTGAAGAGAACATTCACGTGTCTGGCCATCCTGCACGTGAGGAATTGCGGCGCATGTATGGCCTGATCCGCCCGCGCATCGCTATTCCGGTTCACGGTGAACTGATGCACATGAATGCCCATGCAAAACTGGCCGAAGAATGCCAAGTGCCCCAGGCCATTTTGGTCGAAAATGGCGCGGCCTTAAAATTCAACGAGGGCAAGGCTGAAATAATGGGGCATGTCTGGAGTGGTCGCTTGGCGTGGCTTGATGGCCGTGCTGTCGCCATGACTGACCCCATCATCAAAGAGCGCAAAAAACTCCTCTTCGAGGGTGCGGTCGTGGTTGCTGTTGTTTTAGATGATCAAGGTGTGGCTGATGACCCCCAGGTTACGATGCTGGGGGTAGCTGACCCGCTGGATAATGATCACCGCAAGGTCGGCAAAGACCGCGACTGGGATTGGATCATTTCAAACGCAGTTGATCGGCTACCCAAGAAAGCCAGGCGTGACGAAGCTGTGATCGAAGAGGCCGTACGCATGGCGGTACGAAAGATGTTTGCGCCAACTGGTCGCAAGCCCTTAGTCAAAGTGCTTATATCGCTGGTTTAGAGGTTTGCGGTATCCTAGATAAAACGTAACAAAAGCTACTGAGGTTTTCATGATTGGTCGCTTGAACCACGTTGCAATAGCAGTGCCAGATTTAGCAGCCGCTGCTGCGAATTACCGTGATGGATTGGGGGCTAAAGTCTCAGCACCACTAGCACTGCCGGAACATGGCGTGACGGTTGTTTTTGTTGAATTACCAAATACCAAGATCGAGCTTTTGCATCCTTTAGGTGAAAACTCACCTATCGCGGCATTTCTTGAAAAGAACCCATCAGGGGGCATGCATCATGTCTGTTTTGATGTTGATGATATTATTGCAGCGCGTGATCACCTGAAAGCCACAGGCAAGCGTGTGATTGGCGATGGTCAACCCAAAACGGGTGCGCACAATAAGCCAGTACTGTTTTTGCACCCTAAAGATTTCAACGGTACGCTGATTGAGATTGAGCAGGCATAACCCAACATGAGCAAGGTCGCGGTGAAGTCACGATATATTCCTACGGTTGCACTGATTCTCGCATTCGGTGCGCAGCATGCAATGGCGCAAGAAGCGCCTGTTATGATGGCGGGCGATGATCGGCTGAATGCAGTCCTGTGGACCATGACGAGCGCAGAATTCGAAGCTGCGATGTATACCGGTTATGCAGCAGCCCGCGTGCAGCTTGATGCAGCATTAGCAGATAAAACCCGCACCGCGTTGCCTGAGCAAACCGGTACGTACTCAAAATTGCCGCCCGCCATCATTATGGATGTTGATGAGACGGTCCTTGATAACGGCCCTTATCAAGTGCGGCTGATGAACAATACTGAGAAAAAACCCGCCGACCTGATGACCCAATGGGTTGAAGAAGCAAATGCCAAGCCGTTGCCAGGCGCGGTCGAATTTATTGCCTATGCGCAGTCAAAGGGGGTGACCATTTTTTATGTTACCAACCGCAATGCGGAAAAAGAAGCTGCGACCCGCAAGAACCTTGCGGCCATCGGGGCAAAGCTTCCTGAGAACATCGATACCGTATTATTAGAGCGTGAAAAGCCCGAGTGGAAGAACGACAAGGCAACGCGTCGTGCAGCCGTGGCTGAAACGCACCGCGTGCTCTTGCTTTTAGGCGACGATTTAAATGATTTTGTTTCCACTCAACGCATGTTGTCGCCGGAACGCAGGGGGTTAGTCGCGCGTGAATCAAAGCGTTGGGGCAGGGAC
>JANLSL010000015.1:0-2351 GCA_031362385.1 Alphaproteobacteria bacterium
CTTGGCCATCACCGCATTGCGAATGAGCGGGATTTTACGCGCATCTAAAATGGGTTTGCCGTCTTTGTCCGCGTTGGCCCTGGCACTCCATAGTAAGTGCAACGTGCCGTCGCCGATTTCATTGAGCACCGGCGCGCCCGCGACAATGCCATCAAAATCGTAAGGGAAACGCTGCGCTTGCACCATGCCTTGGCGCCCACCCGTCGAGCAGCCATTAAAATATGAAGTGCTGGGCGGCTTGCCGTAATACGCGCCAACAATGGCTTTCGCCGCAGTGGCCACGACATGAGTGGAACGATACCCAAAATCGATTTCAGCTTGGATGTCGTTGTACGCCCAGGTAGCGATGAAGGCGGCACCCGCATGGCCCATATCAGTGTTCACGACCGCGTAGCCGCGCACGAGGGAATCTTCGGCGGCCTCCATATTCAAAGCACCGCACATGCCGCCACAGCCCTGCATCAAAAACTTACCGTTCCATGTGGCGGTGGGCAAACGCACCTCAAACACAATGCGCGGCGCAACAGTGCCTTGTATGCGGCAGTATTCTGGCAAATCGCGCAACCGTGCCACGACCTTGGCCGACGATATTGCTGTGGGTGAGTCTGGCAGGCCTGTAAAGTCTTGCTGCTGAACGGCGCGGCATTTTGCTTCTGCGGGCGTGAGGCCGGGCGCTTGAGCTAAAGCCGCCATAGAAGCAAGCGTGAGAACAATCGCGATCAGCCGCCCCATCAAAAACCTCCCTGGCTACTTTTCGATGCTTTGCTCAAATGTCTCATTTTGAATTTGCGCGAAAGCGACCCGCACACAATTTGGATCAAACACCGTAAACGCATCGGTCGGCCCGCGCGATTGATCATAGGCCACCGGGTTGGAAATGAACGTCACTTTGGCAGCTTTGAGTTTGGCGTAAACCGCCTGGAGGTTATCGGTCAGGATGAGCATGGCGGTTTTTCCGGCCTGGGCTGCGCTGTTACATGTTGATGGGCCTGGCCCCAGAGTGTCGACCCACGACAGCCCGACGGAGCCGCCTAACTTAGCACCCTGCTGCAAGGCGATGGCGCGGCCCTTTTTCGCACCCGGCGTAATGAGGGCGAGTTGGTTCTTATCTGTGACGGGGACATCGTACTGCACGGTGAAGCCCAGCAGATCGCGGTAGAACTTCAGCGACGCCTCGGGGTCTGCGGTCATGATTGTTGTACGGCGAATGGGCGACAGCCGCGCCTCGTCTGCAAAGGCCAGCGGCGGAGCCAGAGCCGCAACCAACACCAGTAATACTTTAAATGTGAGCTTGGTCACTTTAGCCCTCCCCAACAAACCACTAATGTTCCGCCAATATCTGCGCTGCACACCGCGCAACTAACCCCGCATGGCGAGGCAGCATGTCGGCGGGCAACTGATCAGCTGCGAAAAAACCAGCTTGTGCGATTTCGTGATTGAGCAGCAGCGGTTGATTGGCATTGACGCGGCCCAGAAACACAATCTCGCGCTGCCAGGCATCGACATCATCAACACAAAAGACCCGCTCAATTTCAGCCACCAGCCCGGTTTCCTCGCGCAGTTCGCGCACAATTCCAGCCTCGGCGGTTTCGCCATGCTGTAAGTAACCACCCGGCAGCGCCCAGGGGTGAGCATGGCGGTACACATGCTTGAGCACGAGGATGCGGCCATCGGCGCTGCGAAATATGCCCACCGCGCCCACATTGAATTTGGCGTTCAAAGCCCACAACACCAGCCGCGTTATGGGGCGTGGGACCAGGCGGTAGATGGTCGCCAGGATCGTCATTGGGGCTCCTTAAATGGGCGATAAGTCTGACAGAGGCAGCAGTAGCGGCCAAGCCGCCGCTTCGCTAAAATGTGGAGATAACCTGAGGAGACCCCATGGCTGATAAATATTCTGAGGCAACTTTTGGCGCGCGCACGGTTGGCTTTGGCCAACGCCCCGCCGTGGTGGTGGTAGACTTCCAGAAGGGTTTCACCGACCCGCAATATGAGTTGGGCCGCAGCCCCTATGTTCATAAAGCCGTCGAGCAAACATCAAAACTACTCACGGCCGCGCGGGCCCTGAACATACCGGTGGCCAGTTGCCGCGTGGGCTGGGGCAGCGCGAAGGACATCGGCTATTGGAAGATTGCCTGCTTGCACACGGGCTGGTTCTACGGCGACCCCACCACCGAGATGGATGAACGGGTGTATGACCCGACGTACGACTTCAACTTCTGGAAGAATGCGCCCAGCATATTTTTCGGCACACCGTTGATGAGCTTCCTGACCAAGCAGTGCGTCGACACTGTCATCATCACCGGCTGCAATACGTCGGGCTGTGTGCGGGCCTCGATCGTTGATGGCTT
>JANLSL010000179.1:0-1626 GCA_031362385.1 Alphaproteobacteria bacterium
CAAGCGGGAGCTGGCTTCCAAGCGGGAGATGTGTTGGTACCCAAAATCAAAGGTATCAAAATGTATGCTGCGCCCGATAAAGCCTCGAAGGTTGTTTCGGGTGATTCAGCCGAGTTCGTTTATATGGGCGAAGAATCAGGCAGCTTTGTCAAAGTTGCCAGCTCATCGGGCGAAGGCTGGGTTGAAAAACTGATGATCAGCCCGAAGTAGCGGGCCTGCCGCACTTGACTGCGGCGCATGAAAGAAATTGAGAAATGACGAAAAAACCGCACAAAAACCGCGGCTCGTCCCTGGAATCTTTCTTAGAAGAAGAAGGGGTGCGCGAACAGTTTGAAACTCAGGCCATCAAAGAGGTGATTGCGTGGCAGCTTTCAGAGGCCATGGAGAAAAAAGCCTGTCGAAAAATCGCATGGCGCAGATGATGGGAACAAGCCGCGCGCAGCTAGATCGCCTCCTTGACCCGAAGCGCGATGTGACACTTTCCACGCTCACTCGCGCGGCAAGTATGGTCGGGCGTCGGCTGCGCGTGGAGTTGGCGTAGTAGTTTTAAATCTATCCACTCGTGTCGTCCTCGTGCATGGACACGAGGACCCAGGGTGGCTGACGTAAATCATGCATGCGGCTCTGGACCCACGGGTCTTCGCCCGAGGGTGACGGTATGGAATGAATTTATCCCGCCTCGGTATATGCCAACCACGCTGTGGCCGGTATCACTTGTATTTATCTTGTATTAATGAGTGACGATCATGCGCTCATGGTCGCGATCTCAGCTTCACTCGCCTGCTCGAACAGCCACACAAATGAATCGGGTGTGGTGCAGGTAAAGCTGCGCGTTCCAAATTCATCGCTGCAAATATCGGTAATGACCCCACAGCCCGCCGCTGCACATGCTTTTTGCATTTCCACCACATCACGCACACGCCAGGTGAACAGGCAATAACCGAGCGCCCCTGGGCTGGATTTTGCGCGCCGGTCGGCCAATGCACTGTCGGGCTTGAAACGGAACATCAATAAGCGCCCGGAACGCCGGGTGTCGTTGTCGGGCCCTGAGCGCGGCTCCTCGAACGTATAGGACCAATGCGTCTCACCCTCGACCAAATCAAAGGCCGCACGGCTGGCCATGGCTTTATCCCAGGTGGTTTCCTGCACCATCACGCGCTTCAGGCCCAACACCTGGTCATAAAAGTCGGTCGGTGCATCAGTATCGGCAGTGAACATCATGCCGGCGTGCGCCATTTGTGAAGCACGCAGCAGCGAGGCATCATTCATTTTGCCCAAAAGCTTGCTGTCGTAATTGAAGCGTTGCAAGAACGCTTGCCGGGCGAGGGGCTGTATCAGTGTGTATTCGCGCACCGCGATAATTTTGTCAGCAAAGGGTCGTACGGGCTTTCCGCCGAACATGGCTGGGTTGTAGCTCGACAGATCAATGAAGCTCGGCGGCACGTCATAAACCGGGTGGCCTTGTTTACGTGCAATCGCGCCATGATTTGCCACGTCAAGCATGTCGCGCACAAACTGGCCCGACCAGCGCGAGCCATGTCCTCGGAAGGGGGCAACCGAAACCCCATCGTTGGTGGGCGTCTCCCATTTCATCAGCCGAATGAGGCCGTGGTCGGCGTCTTGGTG
>JANLSL010000050.1:0-3522 GCA_031362385.1 Alphaproteobacteria bacterium
CGGCGCACGATCTTTGGGCATACGCTTAGGCCTCACGCGCGCCATGCTTGCCGTAGGCGTTGGCCTTGCAGCCGGGGCAAGTGTAGCAGCCGCCGGTGTCATCGGTTTTGTCGGGCTGGTGGTGCCGCACATCATGCGGCCTTTGGTCGGTGCCCGTCCTGGTGCGCTGCTCATTCCAAGTGGGCTCGCGGGCGCAGTGTTGGTAGTGGCGGCTGATATTGTTGTGCGTGTTCTGCCATCAATCGCCGAAGTCAAACTTGGTGTGGCGATGGCCGCCCTCGGTGGTCCGTTTTTCCTGGCACTTTTGATTACGCTGCGGCGCAGGGCAGCATGACCGACTTTCGCATTTCAAATATTCATGTGCGGTTGGGTTCCAAACCAGTTCTCAAAGGCATCAGTGCGACGTTCAAACGTGGGCAAGTCACCGCCATCATCGGTCCCAACGGTGCGGGCAAATCAACACTGCTCAGTTGCATGGCGGGCCTGCGTGCGCCTGACCTTGGCGATATTCACCTGGGCGATACACACTTTGCTGCGGTGTCAGCGCGCACCCGCGCCCAGCGCATTGGCTACTTGCCACAAATCCCCGAGGTGGCGTGGGCGGTTGATGCGCGTACGCTGGTGGGTTTGGGGCGCACACCATTTATTGGCGCGCGCGGACTTTCCAGTGAGGACGATGCGGCGGTTGATCGTGCATTGGCCATCACTAACACTTCCAGCTTGGCAGATCGCAACGTGATGACGCTCTCAGGGGGCGAGCGTGGCCGGGTGCTCATCGCGCGCGCATTGGCAGGCGCGCCCGAATGGGTGTTGGCTGATGAGCCACTGACGGGGCTTGATCCTGGCTTTCAACTTGATGTGGCCACATTGCTGCGCACACTGGCGCATCAAAATAACTGCGGTGTTGTCATCACGCTGCATGATTTACACATGGCGGCGCGCATCGCCGACCGGATTGTGGTGCTGGCCGAGGGCCGTGTGATTGCCGATGGCACCCCAGCTAAAGCTTTGACGCTAGATATTCTCGCGCAAGCTTACGGCATTGAGGCCAAGGTTACGGCTGGCGCGCACGGACCCCTGATCGAAATTCTCCGCCGACTATAAGAGACTATAAGATACGCAGGATCTAAGATCAGGCGGAAATCAAAAACACTTTCCTGATTTTCGTATGTTGGCGCGGCGTGCGGCCTGCCTGAGAAGCCTCATAAATACTGCGCTAAATCACAACCTCATACAAATTAGGCGTCTGTGTCCAACTTACACGGCGTTACCAGAAACTCATACACACCTGTATGTGTCTCAGATATAGTCGGTCCATCTACACTTCTTAATTTGAGGGCCACAGCCATGACCGACACCACCACAACACCAGTAGCGCCAAAGGGCGGCATCATCAGTTTGCTCTATCGCCCGCCGTTTGTTGGACTGATGGCTTTTTTTATCGTGTTTGTAGTCCAGGCGTTGGGCCATACGGTTATGATCGCAATGGAAAACGTGTTTGGCGAGCAATACGTTTTGCAATGTGCTTTTGCCCTTGGCCTTTTTGGCGCAGTGTTGCTGTGGCTTGGCATGCGTAACACTAACGAAGTGGCCTCCACGTGGTATGGTTTCTGGGCAGGTACTTTTTTATGGACCGGCTGGGTCGAGTTCGCCTTTGTGTGGTCGGGCAATTACCTGAACGTGCCAGACTTGATGGACCCCAATATGCCAGGACAGATTGCTACCAAAGCAGAGTACCTGGTGATGATGTCATCCATCGGAATCTTATTCTCAACACTCGTCTACTTTGTCTTTAACAAAGAAACGAAGTGTAACTTCTTCCTCTGGTTCCAGCGTAACGCGGGCATGCGTACCGGCAAACCCAACCCCGATCATGAGCGCAACTTTGCCGCTATTACGGCGCTGGAAACCATCTACGTCATCTGGTTCTTCTATCTGATGCTGTTGTTCATGTATGACGAGAGTATCTTAGGTGATCACCACCCCGTTACTTACGGCATATTTTTCGTCAATGTCATTTGGTCGGTATACCTTTTCCAACGACTTATGAAGTTTTGGAAAGTGACCACTGCTATTCGCTATGGCATTCCCACAGCTATCATTTGTTGGAACACAGTGGAAATTGCAGGGCGCTGGCATTTGTACACTGAATTTTGGGAGCAACCCGAGAAATTTGGCCTTGAGATGACTCTCATTGCACTCGGTGTTTCCATTGCAGCATACTTGGCCGTGCGCACACCTGCGCACCAAAAAGCCAAAATGCGCCAGGAAGAGCTGGCGGGGCGTGTGGTGTAAGGCCGGGTGGCGACGTACAGCTATAACCCGGACTCCACGCGCCTACAGATCACGCACGCGGGCCTGAAGTTCGGGCATAGTTTTCACTCTGACCCCGAACTCTCTCAAATCCTCGCGCAGCAAATTTTCCAGATGATCGCTACCGCCAACAACTATTGACGGACGGGACCGACACAATGAACGGCAGTCATAAAGAATCGCATAGCAATGGATCAGTGCATGAGCTTGCGATCAGTCAATGGTTCAACACCAAGGCGCCGCTCACTCTGGAGGGATTGCGGGGTCGGCCCGTGCTCATTCACGCCTTCCAGATGCTGTGCCCCGGCTGTGTGGCGCATGGCACGCCACAAGCCGAGCGCGCACACCGGATGTTTGGCGATACCGATCTCCAGGTGATCGGGCTTCACACCGTCTTCGAGCATCACGCGGCGATGACGCCCGTGTCGCTTGAGGCCTTCATCCACGAGTACCGGCTGACCTTCCCGATCGGTGTTGACCAACCCGGCGCGAATTCGCCAATGCCGGTCTCGATGGGGCGCTTTCAGATGCGCGGCACGCCGACCAGCATTCTGATCGGGCGCGACGGTAGGCTTCGGCATCACGGGTTCGGGCAGGAAGAGGACATGGCGCTCGGCGCACTGATCGCGGCTGCATTGGGCGAGCCGCGGCCAGATTAATACGGATGAATACGGTGACACCCACTTGTCAGGCGCCTGTGAATTGCGTGAGTAGCGTTGCCTTCGGACTGCGCGGGCTGCGGCTAACACGCGCGGCCTTCGGCCCCTCGCTAAGCCTCGCTCCTGCTCGTTGTTTCACGTGAAACATTTTGTCTTTCGCTGCGGCATGCGTCATTTCGCATGGGAAGATTGAGTACTGAAATTTATACCAACTCCCGGCACCACTTAATCCCGGTATATACCGAGGGGACAGATTCACCTGCTTCACCTGCTACAGCAGGTGGAGCAGGTGAACCCCGTGGCCTTGGTATGCAGCAATACCAATGTGGATTGCGCGTGAATTAAACTGTTTCACGTGAAACAATATGCGCTGTCGAGCCGCCCTACCGCCGAGAGGAAAAGCCATGACCTTGAAAAAATTTGCACTCGTCTGCGCCTTGATAGCTGGGACTGGCTTTGCAGCGCTGGCGCAATCAGCGCCACCACCAAAGCTACCTGATGGCTTTAAGGCCATCGCGTTTATGGCGGGGTCGTGTTGGGACGGGCCTTT
>JANLSL010000061.1:0-3071 GCA_031362385.1 Alphaproteobacteria bacterium
CCGTGGTCGGCGTCTTGGTGCTCAAGTCGTAGCGATGACAGGGCGCTATTCACGCCATAAAGCGCTTTTGCTTCGTTGGCCGTTAAACTCCCGCGTGTGCCTGCTGTGAACCCAAAGGCCTGCCAATACGCCAGCGGGGCATCGAAGCTGGGTACGCCAATGCATATTTCATGTAAGCCGCCTATGGCGCGGGGTTTGTCGGGCATCGCTTACTCCTGCTTATGAAGGGCCAACATACCGCAGCGTGGTCAATGCGCAATCGTGCGTGAGGTTGCCACCTTCATTGGCTAATATCCTACCCACACCACACTTCGACCTGGGGGGAATGAGACCATGCGTACACGTTACATCAGCCGTCGTGGATTGCTGCAAACAGCTGCCGCAGTGGGGGCCATGACAAGTGCGCCATTGCGCGCCGCAACGGAGGCCGATGTCTTGGTCATTGGGGCTGGCTTATCGGGCCTGCGCGCCGCGCATGATTTACAAGATGGCGGGGCAAAGGTTCAGGTGATCGAGGGTCGCAACCGGGCCGGTGGCCGTGTGCTCTCGCTGACCGATATACCGGGCAACCCCGAAGCGGGTGGCAACGGTATTGGTGCCGGTTACGGTCGTATGATCGACAGCGCACAGCGGTTTGGCGTTCAGCTCAACAATATAGCCGACCGCGCCCCATTCATTTTTATGCGCGAGCTGGTGCTTGATGGCAAAATTATCAAGGAACCCGATTGGGAAAATCATCCCCGCAATCCGTTCAAAGGGCCCATGCGCAAAATGATGCCCTGGACGCCCATGCCGGTGCTGATGACCACCAAAAACCCGCTGGGTAAAAACTACGAAGATTGGTACGACCCCAAATCTTTCGGCAAAGATATTTCGATGCATGAATGGTTCATGCAGCAGGGGCTGGATGATGCGGCCATTGAGCTGGCCTACAACACCAATTGCGAGCACGGCTCATCCGCCCATGACGTTTCATCGTTGATGGTGGCGTTCACGTATTCGTGGGGCAATATGCAACGCGACATTGAACCGCGCGCCACCTATGCGGCCAAAGGCGGCAACCAAGCGATCCCCAATGCCATGGCCAAAGCACTGGGCGATAAGGTGCATTATAAAAAAGCTGTGGTTGGAATTCGCAGCGATGGCACCATGGCCGAAGCCACCTGTGCCGATGGCAGTGTGTACCGCGCCAAAAAGATCGTGTGCTCGATTCCGTTTGCCGCACTGCGTAATGTGAAGATCGATCCCCTGGTCACGGGTCCACAGGGCCGCGCCATGCGCATCATGGGTGTGCAGAAACTAACGCAATCTCACCTTGTTGCCAAAAAACCTTTCTGGATCGAAGACGGTATGAAGGCCGGAATGTGGACAAATGGAATCGCTGGCAACGTCATGGCGCAACCTTTCGGCGAAAAACCCACTGACGTGACCAGCTTTACCTGCTGGCATCGTGGTTTCATGGCCGACATGATCGACCGCATGCCCGAAGCCGATGCCAAGAAAGCCATCATCGCCGATATCGAAGCCACGCGGCCCTCAGCCAAAGGCAAACTTGAAGTGCGCGGCTTTAAAAGCTGGGGGGCTGATCCGTTCTCATGCGGCGATTGGGCCATCTGGCAGCCAGGCCAAGTGCGCGACTTTATCCAACATGTCGCCAAGCCACACGGCAATGTTCACTTCTGCGGGGAACACACCGCGCTTTCTAATCGCGGCATGGAAGGTGCGATGGAATCAGGCGAGCGCGCAGCACAGGAAGTGCTGCAGGCACTTTAAGCGGCCAAGGCCTTATCGACGGCTGTGGGGCTTTTCGCAATCACACGCAGTAAAATACGCGCGTACTGATCGGGCAGCTTTCGGCCTTGCTCCCATTCTTGGAGAGTTCGGATGTTGAGTCCGAAGCGGCGCGCAAAACTGCTTTGGCTCAAATTCAAACGGCGGCGGATCGCCCTGACATCGGGGACGTCAAACCGCATATGTTTCCCGCCGATGGCATGACCTTCAGCATGGCGCGCGGCCCACTCTGCGGCGGCGAGAAGGTCGTCGACGCCCTTGCGTGATCGTTTAGTAGCAACTGGCTTCGATGACTTGCTCATGGTTTATGCTCCGTTTTTTTGATGCGCTCCAATGCCTGATGAAGGCGTTTGCGATCTTGAGGCATTAAATCGGGCTGGTCTGCTTTGCGGTATCCCATCAGCAGGTAAACCAATGCCTTTCCATTGGAGTAATAATAAATGACGCGCGATCCGCCGCGCTTACCTTTTCCACCTGATGACCAGCGGACTTTTCGTGCTCCACCAGTGCCGGGAATGATGTCGCCAGTCGCTGGATTCAAAATGATGAATTCATAGAACTGGCGGCTTTCATCTCCTGTCCAAACTTTCTTTGCCCACCGTTCAAAGCTAGGCGCGAGCCATAAATCAATGGTTTTAAATGACATGGTAGACTATACGTCCATGGCGTATAGTCGTCAATGACTCAATCTGGCAGCCCGCCACACGGCAATGTTCACTTCTGCGGTGAGCGCGCAGCACAGGAAGTGCTGCAAGCACTTTAAGCGGCCAGGGCGCGGGGGCGAATGGTTTTGAGTTCCCGCTCGATTTCGCGGTAGCGCTCCATCAGGTCGTGGTCCACTTGCAGGCCCAGGAAAAAACCCTGCGAGAGGCCGAAGTAACGCCCCAGTCGTAAGTCTGTGTCTGCGGTCACCGCACGTTTACCAAGCACGATTTCATTAATGCGGCGTGGCGCGACTTTAATGGCGCGCGCAAGGGCGTTTTGGCTCAGGCCCATCGGCCTCAAGAATTCCTCCAGCAAAATTTCGCCCGGTGTAGGGTTATGCAGAAGGTCGCGCTTATCGATGGTAGTCGACAATTTCGACATCACTTACGTTTCCCAAATTCCAACAAAAACAAATCCGCCATTGATCATTGATGCGGATGCTGTGCTGACCCTGCCGATCACGTTTCAGCGTTTCAAGCCGATTGCCCGGCGGTACTGCGAGGTCTGAAAGGGCTTTAGCTTGGTTCAGTATACGAAGCTTGCGCAATGCGACCGCCTGGATGTCTGTCGGCAAA
>JANLSL010000079.1:0-3448 GCA_031362385.1 Alphaproteobacteria bacterium
CAACAGCGGTGGTGAACAAACCCATCGTGCTGCGCGAGCTTGCTGTGTTCTACCAAACTGGGCGCGACCAGCCGATGGTCGTTCTTGACCGGATTCCATTTGGGCGGGCGGCATAAAACTTTTCAGTTTTTAAGTCTTTGAGGAGAAGGCACCATGAAGTCTGCTTTTTTGGCGACCACATGCGCTTTGATTGCGATGGGCGCACTGACAATAAGCCTTTCAGCATTTGCACAAGCAACCCCACCCTTGGTGCGTGCCGATGGCAGCTACCCCACCGTGAAGCTGGAAAAAGATGTGATTGTCGTGAAGGTGGTGCAAAACGCGCCGCTGAATTTACAAAAAGCCTCCAGCATCAAAGAGGGCTTGGCCACCAACGTCGAACGCATGGCCGGGTGGATTAAAAAAGCCTGCACCACGGGCAAAAAGCCCGACTTCATTTTGTTCAACGAGTTTCCGCTCACCGGCTACTCATCTGGCCCGCGCAATGAAAAAATAAAATTCACCATTCGTATGGATGGCCCCGAGGTCAAGCGCATCGGCGCATTGGCCAAAGAATGCGACACCTATATTATTTTCGGATCTTACGCGACCGACCCCGATTGGCCCGGCCACATCCTCAGCCTCAACCCGGTCATTGGGCGCGACGGCAAGGTGAAAGAGACCTATTGGAAAACCCGCAACGTCACGCGCATGAATGATACGGAAATTCCCACCACGACCATTGAAAGCGTGCGCGACAAGTTCCGCGCCAAGTACGGCATCGAGGAAGAATTTCCAGTGCTGAAAACCGAGTTCGGCAACATTGCTGTCAGCACCGTGCAGTTGGACCCCTTTGTGTTCGCGGCCTACACCATGCGCGGCGTAGAAATTATGATGCGCACGGCGACATTGTTTTCCAAAACCGACGTGCAAGCCATTGCCCTGTACAACAACGTGTACTCAGCCATGTCGAATATCACCTTCCCGCCAGAATCGGGCGTGCCTGCCAGCTTTGGCGGCCAATCGCTGATCGTCGATAACAAAGGCAAGGTGCTGGCCGAAGACCCCAGCAACACTGAAAACGTGATTGAAGCCGAAATTCCCATCAAGAAATTCCGCGAGGGGCGGCGCATTCAGCGCTATCCATTAGAAGTGGTAAAGCCCATTTTTGACCAATACAAACAAGAAGTGCCGCTGAACATTATGGACATCCCGGCCGACAAATTGCCGCAGACCGACAAAGACATGAAAGATTTCATGGATCGCAAAAGCCGCTGGCTGAACCCCGGCGGCCAGGGGTAACGCCTTGCGCTCAGCAATCGAATAATTCTGATGGCTGTTACACGCCCGTTACTGTCCGGCTGTTGAACCCCTTTCGTTATATGGGCTATATCCGATTAAACCACCCCTACAGCTAGTTCGTAGTTAGTGGTAATAAGCCTGCACAATTCGCTTTTTATAAGGAGCCCCACCATGGCCGAGACCAAGATCACCCGCCCGACTTTTGCGACCAAAGCCATTCCATCAGACGTCAATAACGCCAACTTCACCGGCAATCCGGTGGTCGACAACCTGGTCAGTTCCATGGTCGCCATGGGTGCTGAGGTGTGGTCGACCAAGCGGCGCATGATGGTTCTGGAATCTGTGCTGGCTAAAAAGGGCGTGACCTCTGAGATGATCGAAAAGTACATGGCCACAGATGCCCAATCTGAAGCCTGGGCAAAAGAGCGTGACCGGTTCATCGAGCTTACTTTCGGACCTTTGGCCAATGACGGCACCGTTGGCGTCGCCGCCGCCTTCCCGAAGCGCGGCTAAGACAGCCATTTGAATTTATAGGAGATCCCCATGATCGGACGCCGCAACTTATTCAGCACCGCCGCCGCCACTTCGGCTGCCATCGGCAGCTTCTTTGCAGGCCGTGGCGTCGAAGCCAAAACTATTGCATCAAAAGTCGCGGGCGACGTTGACCTGCGCGGCGACATTGGCCGCCTGGAACGCTTTGGCTCGCTTGACCTGGAAAGCCAGCAAGACTTCGTCACCGGCTTTCGCACCTTCCATAACAAAAGCATGAACAAGGTTGCCGCCAAGCGCTTTCAAAGCTTGATGGCTGCCAAGGGCATGGACCCCAAAGCGATGGTCACCTTCGACCAGATGTTGGCAATTGCCGAGACCGACCCGGTCATCAACCTCAGCGCCAAAACCTGGCTGGCCGACCAGCAAGTCACCTGGAAGACCTTGCAAGATTACTTCTATGCCAACGCCGATATGTATTTGTCGGAAATGGAAGCCGCCGATAAGTCGGGCCCCGGTTCGCTGGAACTGAACCCCGACATGGTGATCCCTGAATACACCAAGCACGAAATTCACATTCAACCCGGCGGCTATGTGGGCGACCCATTCGCGGGCCACATGTACCACTACGGCACCAACAGCTTTTATATTGGCGCCATTGGCCACAACGAACAGGACGAAATTCACAAGGGCACTGTGGCCAACATGCCGTTGCCCGAAGATGGCAAAGTAAAGCGCATTCTC
Source organism: Alphaproteobacteria bacterium (assembly GCA_031362385.1). Taxonomy (GTDB): domain Bacteria; phylum Pseudomonadota; class Alphaproteobacteria; order Rhodospirillales; family Rhodospirillaceae. The sequence continues at coordinate 2,515 of JANLSL010000079.1, forward strand.
GATATGGGCTGCGGCGTTGGCCAAATGACGGTGGCCTTGAAAGAGCGCTTCCCGGATGCCGAAGTGTGGGGCCTCGACATTGGCGGACCAATGGTGCGCTACAGCCACATGCGCGCCCGCAAGTTGGGCGTGAACGTGAACTTCGTGCAGCGTTTGGCCGAAGACACCAAGTTCCCTGATGGCTTCTTTGACATGACCACCAGCTACATCATCCACCACGAGCTGACCCAAGTGGCCACCCGTGCGGTGGTTGCTGAAGCCCAGCGCATCACGCGCTCGGGCGGTGTGTACTACCCAGTCGACTTCAACAGCGGTGGATCAACGGGCCCGGCCTATGGCCTGTATCGTCGCTGGTGGGATCATCGCTGGAACAACGAAGTCTGGAGCCGCGAGTACCACAGCCTCGACTTCAACGCCGAGATCGCCAAGGGCGGCTTCACGCACAACACCAAAACCCCGGCCGCCTTGCCTGGCTTCGGTGCCCGCCACTTCGTGCGCAACGCTTAAAAACAAGATACAGCACTAACGCAAAGCCCTGCCGGGAAACTGGCGGGGCTTTTTGCTTAAGTGCGTCGTGCGGAAAAGTGGATCCCGGTTTTCCGCAAAAACGACGCGACCAAAAATGACTTAGAGCAAGCCGTTCGATTCCAACTCAACGCGGCTTGCTCTAAGCGCACACAGAAAGAATCAGAGATGAATATGTATCTGACTGCCGCAGCTGTTCTGGCGTTGATCGTTGGGGTGGTTCATTCGGCGCTGGGTGAGGTGAGAATCTTCAGCCGCTTGCGCCGGGGCAGCGTTATTCCCACCCACGGCGGCGAGCTTCTGCATCAGTCCAACGTGCGCATTCTGTGGGCGAGCTGGCACGTGCTGACGGTGTTTGGCTGGGGCATGGCTGCGATGTTGCTGTGGCTGGCACTGCCATCATCGCAGC
>JANLSL010000091.1:0-9247 GCA_031362385.1 Alphaproteobacteria bacterium
CCATGATTTTATCACAGTGCGGCCCAAGGGCTATGATGCTGTTGTTGGCGAGAAAGGAATGAAACTATCGGGCGGGGAGCGCCAGCGCATTGCTATTGCGCGCGCATTCTTGAAAAACGCGCCGATTTTGGTTCTGGACGAAGCGACGTCGTCGCTCGATAGCGACGCCGAACACCTGATTCAAGAAGCGCTGTTGTCTCTGATGAAGGGCCGCACGGTTATTGCGATTGCGCATCGGTTGTCGACCATCATGCACCTCGACCGCATTGTTGTGCTTGATCAAGGGCGTATCGTCGAGCAGGGGAGCCATGTCGAGTTGCTTACGGCTGCAGGACCCTACGCTCGATTATGGAAACGCCAAGCCGGCGGATTTATCTAACACATGTAATTCTTTGCTAACTCTTTATGACATGGGCAGCTAGATTAGCGGGCGTACATATACTTAGGATCTTCGCCTTATGACGATTGTTCTTCACCAATTTGCCCCCATGTTTGGCTTGCCGAACCCCAGTCCGTTTTGCATCAAGCTTGAGACTTACCTGCGCATGGCGGGTTTGCCCTACACGGTCTCGACGATCAAAGGGCGCATCGGCTCACCGACAGGCAAAGCGCCGTATATCGAGCACGATGGCAAAGTCATCACCGATTCTGGATTGATCATAGAACATCTGGAGCGTGCCAATGGTCATCCGGTCGATGGCAAATTGACGCTGGCTGAACGTGCGCAGTCGTTAGCCTTTCAACGCCTGATGGAGGAGCACCTCTATCATGTCGTCGGTTACGCCCGTTGGCTTGATCCCGACCATCCGACCGAGACCAGAAGCTATGCGCAAGCCGTGATTGGCGTGAAAGGAATTTTGGCAAAAGTTATTCTGCCAATTGTTCAGCGCGACATTAAAAAGTCGATCAGTGGCCACGGCATGGGGCGCCACCCAGCCCAAACCATCTGGCATTTAGGAATCACAGATGTTCAAGCGCTTGCCCATTGGCTTGGAAATCACCCCTGGGGGTTTGGCGATAAACCAACGACATTCGACGCAGTGTTGTTCGCTTTTGTTGCCAGCATCATCTACACACCTTGGGATTTTCCGCTTAAAGCTGCGACGTTGAAAAACCGCAACTTGGTCGATCACACCCAGCGCATGTTGACGACATATTTTCCCGAGCATGCGAAGCATCTTGCTGCACCGGAAGTGCTTTAATGAGACTGAGGAGGCTGCTTATGGCAACCCGCACACCAAAGGTTGGATCAAAACGCAAAGCAAAAGCCTATCCGAATAATAAGCTATTGGTCGAAACGGCATGGCTCGAAAAACATCTCGATGACAAAACTTTGCGCATTATCGATTGCAATGTGCGTATGACGCCAAAACCAGAAGGCGGATATAACGTCCAAAAAGGCCTTGCAGATTGGCAGGAAGCGCATATCCCCAACTCGTGCTTTATCGATTTGCTCGATGAGTTGGCCGCACCGCACCCGAAGTTGCGATTCATGATGACGCCGCCTGCACAATTCGAGCGCGTCATTTCGGCGCATGGTATCGGCAATCAGCATAAAATTGTTCTCTATAGTCGTGGCGCGAATTATTGGGCGACGCGCCTGTTCCTCATGTTCCGCGCCATGGGGCATAAAAAAGTACACGTTCTGAATGGCGGCTGGGATAAATGGGCCGCTGAAAAGCGCCCTACGGGCCAAACATCGCCGCGCTGGCCTGATGCGGCATTCAAAGCCAAACTACAACCTGGCCAGATTATTGGCAAAGATGAGGTGCGCGCCGCGATCAGTGACAAGAAAACCTGCATCATCAATGCGCTGCACCCTGATGTGCATTCGGGCGCCAAGGTGCAATATGGCCGGGCTGGTCATATTGCGGGCTCGGTCAATGTTTACGCGATGGACCTGATTGATCCTGTGACTAAAACATTTCTGCCTGCCGCACAGTTGCGCAAGAAATTGGGCGCGGTCGGCGCCACCAAAGCCAAGCGCGTGATCACCTATTGCGGTGGTGGAATCTCAGCAACAACCAATTCATTTGCACTGATGTTGCTCGGCCATAAGAATGTGGCGCTGTATGACGGCTCCATGACCGAATGGGCCCCAGACCCGACGTTACCAATGGAAACCGGCGCGTCGTGATTTAGGCGCCCGTCTTGATTTACGCATCTGTCTTGATGTGCTGATCCCAAGCCTGGCGATAGAGCAGGCGCAATTCATTCTTTTGCACTTTACCCATGGCATTGCGCGGCAATGAAGGTGCGATCACGATCATTTTAGGAACTTTGTAGTTGGCCAGTTTCTCTTTCAAGAGCGCCAGCGCAGCACGAGGTTCAATTGCCGCGGTGTCAGGCTTTAAGGTCACAACCGCTAATCCTGCCTCACCAAAATCAGGGTGTGGCATGCCGACGACAGCAGATTCGTCTACACCGGGCATGGCGTCGATCAGGCTCTCAATTTCTTTGGGGTAAACATTAAAGCCGCCACAGATCATCATGTCTTTGGCGCGGCCAATAATTGAAATCATGCCGTCGTTTTCTACGCGAGCCAGGTCACCAGTTTTAAAAAATCCATCGGGGGTGAAATCTTCTTTAGTTTTCTCCGGTTTACGCCAATAGCTTTTAAAAACGTTAGGGCCTTTGATTTGAATTTCCTGGGTAGCACTTTCGATCCGCAGTTGAACATCAGGCAGGGGCCACCCAACAGTATTTGCCCGGCGTGGTTTATCGGGGTGGGCACTCGTAATCATACCCGCTTCTGTCATGCCGTAGCGCTCCAGGATGCTGTGTCCTGTGCGCCGTTGAAACTCATTGAATGTTTCTTCCAGCAAGGGGGCTGAGCCAGAAATGAACAGCCGCATTGTGCGGCAGGCCTCGCGCCCAAAGCTCTGATTCATCAGCAAGCGCATGTAATACGTTGGTACGCCCATCATCAAAGTTACGCGCGGCAGATCTGCCATGACGTCGTCAGCAGAAAATTTCTCATGAAATAAAATCGATGAGCCGTTGAGAAGCGTCGTATTCAACCCAACAATTAATCCATGAGTATGAAAGAGTGGCAGTGCGTGAAGCAGCACATCATCGGGCCTAAATTGCCACAGCTTGTGCAACGTCAGCGCATTGGAGGCCAAATTACCATGGCTCAACATCACGCCCTTAGGTTTTCCGGTGGTCCCTGAAGAGTACAATATTGCAGCAAGGTCATCGGCGGTGCTGGTTACGATGGAAGGCTGCGCTTTGATCGTTGAGCTGTGCTCTACCAGTGTTCCTGACCCGTCTGCGCCTAAAGTTAGAAAAGATGACACGCTGCGATGTTGGGCAATCGATGCAAACTCTGTTGCACGTGGATCACCAATGGCAACTGCGGGCTCTGCGTCCGCCAGGAAATAATCAAGTTCGTCGCCGCGATAGGCGGTGTTAAGCGGTAAATAGACAAAACCACCCCGCACGCATGCCAAATATAACGCTACCGCTTCGGCACTCTTTTCGACTTGTACAGCAATGCGGTCGCCCGGTATGGCGCCACAATTTTTTAATACCTGAGAAAATCGTGACGATAGTGAGTCAATGGCGCCGTAAGAAAACCTGCGTCCATTGCGTAAAACCAAAAACGGCGCATCCGCGTGCTGCGGAAAGTGCTCCCGCATCAGCGCAAACAAGTTAGCATTCATGCCGCGAGATCTTTAAGCGCGATGGTTGCGTCGGCCAACTTAGCCGGGTCAGGCTTTACTTTGGCGGCAATCAATTTTTTGGACTGCAAAAAATCTTTGGCCATGTTGACGCAATTGCACGACACAAACACACCGTCGCGCAGGTAGCAGGCTGAGAATTTGCGCTCGGCCATCGCGCCGCGAATCACGACTGTATCCCCGGGCTCTGATAACCCCGTCATCTGTAGCTTTAAGTCGTATTGATCAGACCAGAACCAGGGGACTTCAGCGTATTTCTCGGCTTTGCCCAGAATATGCAACGCCGCTGCCTTGCCTTGGGCCAATGCATTGGGGACTGACTCTAATCTCAAGCGCAGCCCGAGGATTTCATTGGGGTGATTGGTGCAATCTCCGGCAGCGTAGATATCTGGGTCGTTGGTTTGCGCGTATTCGTTGACGACAATGCCATTGTCGCAGGTTAACTCAATCGACTGTGCCAGTTCCACGTTAGGCAAAATTCCGATGCCAATGATTGCCATGTCAGCGGCATAGGAATGTCCGTTGTTGCACAGCACGCGCTGCAATTTCCCGTTGCCCTCAAAAGCGGTGACCGCAGTCGATGTGACAATGTTGACGCCCGCTGCCCGGTGCACATCGGCATAGAAAGTTGACATTTCTGGTGCAACGACGCGGTTGAGAACGCGCGATAAAGCCTCAAGCACGGTTACGTTGCAGCCCCGTTTGATGGCCACAGCCGCGACTTCAAGCCCGATGTACCCGCCGCCGACTATGATAAGATTAGCTCCGGAAACGAGGCGGTCTCGGTAGCCGAGCACGTCATCGATCGTGCGTAGATAGTTCACGCCAGCAAGCTCAGCCCCCGGGCAGGTCATCTTACGCACCCGACCGCCGGTTGCGATCACCAGTTTGTCGTAGCCAAGTTTCTGCCCATCACCGAGCACTATCCATTTTCCGGCGCGGTCGATCGACTTAACGGTCGCAGACAATTTTAACTCAATCTGATTTTGCGGATAAAAATCAGCGCTACGCATATACATGCGCTCTAATTCGGCGTCGCCGGCCAAAAAAGCTTTCGATAACGGTGGGCGCTCATAAGGCACGTAGCGTTCGTCGCCGACGACAGTGATGCGCCCCGTAAAGCCACCTTGGCGCAAGGCAATCGCTGCTTGTCCGCCGGCCTCTCCTGCACCAATCACAATGACTGACTGAACTGCCATAAGTACTTTCTCGCAAGCTGAGGAGTGCAAGCAGGAAGAATGATGTCGCGTTTAGCGCGTATTGAAATCTTTGATCTCATCACCAGCGACCATGCGGTCGATTTGGCTTTGGGTCAGACCTTCCGCCCCTTCTTTTTCGACCGGCTTGGGGCGTTGACCAAGGCCGCGGCGTTCTTTGCCATCACTGAGCACTTCCAAACGGCGGCGACGGTCAGGCCCGAAGTAGGCGCGTGAATCGACGAACGGTCTGGGTCGCTCGATGACCTCGCGGATGCGCAGGAACATGCCCTTGGCGGTAATCGGCTTGGCAATGTATTCGGTTACGCCAGCATTGCGTGCGCCAATAACTTTTTCACGCCGGGTTTCGCCGGTGACCATAATGATGGGCGTAAATCGCAAAGGGCCATTTTCGGTACGCAAGGAGCGCAGCATTTCCACGGCGTTCATATGGTGGAGCCAGTATTCGGTAAGCACCACGTCAGGGGGCCGGTGCCGGATCATGGCCACGGCTTCCTCGCCATGGGTGGCTTCTTCAATCGTTTTCGCCCCCAGCGTCTCAAGGACGTTCTTGATGACGCGGCGCATATAGTTCTTGTCGTCCACTATCAGGAACGAGATCGGCTTGAGATAATCTGAGGTAACCAGTGCCATCGACGCTATTCTTGCCTTAAGCTTGTGCCGCGCCCGTGATGCGTCGGTGTGGTTTGGGCGGACACGCGGTCCTCCAGTGGCGCATAAGGTATTCTATTTCCTGAAAAATTCAACTTTTCGCATGTTTCGATGACCACTCTCAAAAGTACCCCAGGCACTGTGCTCCAATCGCCTACTCAGGCTGCACGTTTGGCCGCGCACGCGCCGCGCACCTGGCAGCGCATGCTTTCGGGTCGACGCCTTAACCTTGTAGAGCCTTCACCCCTCGATATAGAGATCGAGGACATAGCACTTGGGCTTGCCCGCAATACCCGCTGGAATGGCCAAACCAAGGGCCCCCACGCCTGGAGTGTCGCCCAACATAGCGATCTTGTGGTCGAGATTGTCCGCAAACTGAAGCCTCGTGCCTCAGCGCGCCTACTAATGGTTGCAAAACTTCATGATGCCTCGGAGTATGTCACCCACGATCTCATTACCCCCCTCAAGGCTGTCGTTGGGGATGTGTTCAAAGAGCTCGAGAACCGGCTCACCCGGGCGATATACATTCGATTCGGCCTGCCGCCGATTGTAACGGCAGCAGACAAAACCTTGATCAAACGTGCCGATATCGTTGCTGCGGCGACTGAAGCGGTGCAATTGGCGGGTTTTTCCGAAAAAGAGTGTCGCACGGTCCTCAACTTCAAGGAAAAACCTCTGAAAGATGTTAAGCTAGTGCCCTTGCCGGTGGCTGAGGCTGAACGCAGGTTTCTGGAGGGCTTTGCCCAACTCGAACACGCGATCAAACTCGAGGCGCGGTAAACGGTTTTTCTGGGGAGAATTAAACCATGTCATTACGTCGCAGTACGTCATTCATCATTGCATTCGCATCGATTGCTGGCCTTTCGGCGGTCGCCCTTGCCGCCTTTGCCGAGCATGGTGCTGCAACGGTAGCACCAGCAGCAAAAGCAGTGTCGTGGATTTTGCAGGCGACTGATTTCCAGATGAGCCACGCGCTTGCATTGATTCTGATTGCGGTGCTGACTGATCGTATGGCCGATGGGTTGGCCCGCATGATGTGCTTGGGTGCAGCAGCGTTGATGGCACTGTCAATTTTGTTTTTTCCGGGTAGCCTTTATTCACTCTCGTTCAATGGCCCTGGCGACTTAGCCCCAGTCGGAGGTTTTTGCGCCATGATCGGCTGGGCCATCTTTGGCATTGGCGCGCTGGTTGGCGCGCGCAAGGGCGCGTTCTCTCCATCCATGCGCGTTCAAGCCCAACCTGCTGAATAGGAGCGCCTTATGCTTCAGGGAATCAGCTGGCTTGCCGTAGGTGCCGCAACACTGGCTGCCATGGCTGTGGGATCGCTGTGGTATTCGCCACTCCTGTTTATGAAACGCTGGCAAGCCGAGATCGGTAAAACACCCGATCAGTTGGGCAATCCGATGCTCGCGGTTGGCAACTCAGTCGTGATGTTCTTCATCGCGGCCATTGGCCTCTCGATGGTGTTTGACTGGAAGGGTGTTGTCAGCATGGGCGATGCCTTGATCACTGCAGGTGCCATCTGGGCGGTGTTCGTTGGTTCGATGGAACTGATGCACGACCGCTATCACGGTGCATCAGCCACGTTATCGGCGATCAATTGCGGAAATACCTTGGTCTCGTTTCTCGCGATGGGTGCGGTGATCGCTTGGGTGGGTTAATTTAGAGCTTTGCCCACGCTGGCTTGCGCTTGCCTAAGAATGCGTCAATGCCCTCAGTAGCATCAGGTTCAAGCATATTTTTAGCCATCACTGCGCTGGCGTAAGTATAAGCCTCGGCCAAGCTGTGATCGATTTGCTCGTAGAAAGCGCGCTTGCCAATCGCCAGCACCTTGGGTGATTTCGCAGCAATGGCATGGGCTAGGCTATTTACCGTTTCGTCCAACTGGTCGGCTGCCACAGCAGAATTAATCAGTCCCGCCATTTCAGCTTCGGCGGCGGTAATGGGGCGGCCCGTCAGTAGCATTTCCATGGCTTTCTTGCGCCCAATGTTGCGCGACAGTGCCACCATGGGTGTTGAACAGAACAGACCAATGTTTACCCCAGGTGTTGCGAATGTGGCACTTGTCGCAGCGATCGCCATATCAGCCGTGGCCACCAGCTGACAGCCGGCGGCTGTTGCAATGCCATGCACGCGGGCAATAATCGGCTGTCGAATATGGGTCATAGCCAACATCACGTCACTGCAGGTCTGGAACACTTTTCGTGTCCATGCGTGGTCTTGATGGCTACGAAGTTCTTTGAGGTCGTGCCCAGCACAGAACGCAGGCCCATGACCAGCCAAGATCACCACATGAATTGAAGGGGTGGCGTCAGTGGCTTGTAGCTCTTGAATCAAGGCTTCCATCAAAGCCATCGACAATGCGTTGCGGGCACCAGGCCGGTTCAGTGTAATCGTTCGTACACCGGACTGGTCGGATGTTTGCAGCAACGCAGGGTCGAGGCTCATGGATTGATCCTAGAGCGTTTTAGGGCGATGTGGAATCCAGTTCGCCCGCTAAAAACGCGACAAAACAAGAGTCTAGAGCGCGATAACGATTCGATCAAAAGCTATCGCGCTCTAGGGCCGAGGTTCTTCAATCAATTCAGTCAATTCACCAGCTGGGCCAATAAATGTCGCTGAACGCTTTTCACCGTAAAGTTTGGCTGGTGGTTGAATGAATTTTACTTTCAAGCCATCCAACGAATTCACATTAAAGCTGGTCATTGAGACGCCAGGGGGTAATTGCCCTTCTGCTTTGGGTCGTGCTTTGGCGCTGGCAGGATAGCCATCAATTTCCATATTGTTGCCCTTCTCGGCCATGCGCACTAATCCCAGCATAAATTTTTGATCAGCAGGCAGGCCTTGCGCTTTAGCAATAATGTCTATGGTCGTCGGGTACGGTGCTCCGCCACGAAGCAAGAAAGTATCCATATAAAATTGATTCAAAACGCCAGCGTCGGGACCTGCCAGCACCATGATAAACGGCCGGTCGATGAATGACTTGGCGGCGGGAAGCGGTGATTTTGAGATGTCGCCTTTCTCAGCTGTAAAATAAAGCGTCTCTTCAGCCGGGCCCACAAACTGTGTGGCACGAATTGAATCATATGGTGGGTTCAGGTTTTTTGGCCCGCCCACGTGCTTGAAGGGCGATTTGCTGAGTTTTTCAAAAACCTTGTCGGGGTCTTCGACAATGATTTCAATTGAATTCCAGCCATGTGTGGTCATGGCCTTGTAACCAGGCACGGCATCAATTTGCACCGCGCGGATGTATACGTCGGGCGTTCCAGCAGAGCTCATCATCACAAACGGGCGGCCTGCAACTTTTGGCGCGCCCCAGCTTTTGGCCATGGCTTCGGAAACTTTGCTTTTCTCAACGACCTTATAGCCCAGCCACTCGGTGTAGAGTTTTTCGATTAAGTTCACATCTGGCGCTGCAATCGTCGCCATCTTGATGCGTGTGATAAGCGGCGTGACGGCCGGTGTCGGTGTCGTCGCAGGTGCTGCGGTCGGTGTTTGCGCGACACCCGAGCCCATCACTCCAAACAAGCCAACTGCCGCAGCAGTTGAAATCAACCAGCGTCGGTTTAAGGAATTCATCATCATATTCTCCCGTTAATTCAGAACTTATCTAAGGCCATTCTCTCACTCTTCAATCAGTTCAATCAACTCTCCTGCAGGGCCCACAGCGCAAGCCGCGCGCTTGCCCTCATAGCC
>JANLSL010000092.1:0-1759 GCA_031362385.1 Alphaproteobacteria bacterium
CAACAGCGCTTCTTGAATCAGGTGTTCGGCGTCGCTATCGAGCGACGACGTCGCCTCGTCCAGAACCAAAATCGGCGCGTTTTTCAAGAATGCGCGCGCAATAGCAATGCGCTGGCGCTCCCCGCCCGATAGTTTCATTCCCTTCTCGCCGACCACAGCATCATACCCCTTGGGGCGCACTGTGATAAAATCATGGGCATGGGCTAATTGTGCGGCCTGAATAATCTCGCTGTCGGGTGCTGCGGGATGGCCATACGCGATATTCTCGCGCACCGTGCGGTGAAATAAATTTGGCGATTGCGGCACCTCAGCCACCGCGTTGTGAAGCGAGTCCCAGGTTAAGGTGGCAATATCTTGCCCATCGATCAGAACTTGCCCCTTTTGCCATAGGAATTGCCGGCGCAACAATTTGATGAGGGTGCTTTTACCCGCACCCGATGGGCCGACCAACCCGACGCGCTCGCCGCTGCGAATGGAAAGACTTAACCCTGCAAAAACAGGCATACCTTCTGCGTAAGAAAAATGCAGATCGCGAAACTCCACCGCCCCTGCCGTCACGCGCAAGCTTTGCGCACCTGGGAGGTCGATAATTTCGTGCGGTTTGGCAATCGCATCAAGGCAATCAGCGAGCTGGGTATATTGCTCAGAAAACGTTAGGAAATATTCGCCCAGCACTGTCAGATGCCCGGCGATCAAAAGTGCAAGTGTGACAATAGTCGTGAATAGCCCAACGGACATGGTGCCCGCGCGCGTCTCAACAAAGCTTTGCCAGCCTACAACGATAACCAGCAGCATTGCTGTCCAGTGCAACACAATGCCCATAACAACAACTGAGTCCGTCCAGCGAATTTTTGCGCGCTGTTCACGCATACTAATAGGTGAAAGCAATATCCGCTCAAACGTCGCTCGGGAAAAACTTAAAACCGCATCCCAATTCGAAACAATGTCGACCTTGCGACCACTTTGCGCCGACGACGCCGCTGAAAGTTCACGGCCATAAGGCCAGCACAGCCGCGCGGCCCAATACGAAATAGCAGTAAAGGCCAGCACAAACCCAATGAAAGCCGGAACCATGTTCGGCGTTTGAGAGAGTGTCATGGCCAAAGCGACCACAAGTAAAACGACAAAGCGCACCAACCGGAAGAATAGAAACTCGAATACGTAATAGGCCGCAAGCGCTGCCGTGCGAATACGATGGCCAATGGAGCCGCTGGCTTCGTCCAAGAAGAAGCGCGGCGCATGGCCCAGCACATAGCCCAAAACTTCATCGTGGATGGTGCCGCGCAAGCGTGACTGAAAGCGCGCCAGATAAGCGGTCGTCACCCGCGTGAGAAATGGCGGCAACAGCCACATCACGATGACAATAATGAACAATGTTTCAGGAGATGCGGAAATGAGGTTGCCAGCCCCCCCACCGGCCAGCGCATTGATCAAGCTGCCAAACGCAAATGTGCCGCCCGCCTCGAGCAGAGCTAACACTCCGGCCACGAGCGCCAGCACAAAAACAATGATGCGCTCGCGCTCAACCATGAAATGCAAAACAAAGCGCAACGGCGATGACGGGATGGTGTCAACGCGTTGAGGTTGGGTGGCTGTCGACGCGCTCTCGACCTTACTCACAGTGCCTTAGCCCGCTCGCGTAAAATAAACTTCTGTATTTTGCCGGTCGACGTTTTCGGGAGCTCTGTGAAAATCACAGTTTTAGGCGCCTTAAAGTGCGCCAGATTATCGCGGCAGAAAGCAATGATCTCTTTATCGG
>JANLSL010000154.1:0-4755 GCA_031362385.1 Alphaproteobacteria bacterium
CTTGTCGCGCGGCTTGCCTTCGGCATCGCCCTTGGCATCAACGCGAACCGACAGCCGCATGGCGATGAAATAGTGGTCTTTCAGATCGGGCAGCATGTAGCCGGTGACGTTGAGGGGTGAGGTCACGCCTTTGTCGCCGACAAGTCGAATACTCAGGTTGTCGATCCGGCCGCGGCGCGCGGTGACTTCAAGTAACTGGTCAAGCAACACCCGGTCTTTGGGCGAGATCATTTCAATAAAGTTGCGGCCAATGAATTTCTCGGCGCCAAATCCCATGAATGATTTGGTGGCACCAACAGCGAACAGCACCTTACGGCTTTGGTCGAGCTCGATCAAAATGTCGGCCCAACAAAAGGCAAAGGCCACAAAGCGATCACGATCTGAGGTCATTGGGGTTCTATATGTCTTTTAAGAGGCAGGATTTGCTTGTTTGTGGAACTCGAATAACAATCATTAACTGGACTAGACTCTGCACTCAAGGGCTGAGGCACGATTTGGCATTCTTAGCCCTTATCATTGGCTGTAACCATGCCAATATATCGCTTAGGGGGGCCTATGGCGCGACCGCATATTGAATTCGTTCAATCGCAAGTCATCCCTTTTATCAAAGCCGTTTCTGATGGCTTTCGACTCGATATTGAGTGCCGAACCCTCAGCCAAGATGATGAAACGAGCGCCAGCAGCACTGTTCTGCGATATCCACCAGGATGGCGAGACATAGCCCACCACGTACTGGACGCAGACGAGGAAATCTTTGTTTTGGAGGGCGCATTAACCATCAATGGGCACGTTTATGGGAAGCACTTTTATGGCCATTTACCAAAGGGCTATTTACGGGAATCTATGACGAGCCCGAACGGTGCGGTTGTGTTGACCTTTTTTTCCAGCGCTCCCCAAAAATTGCCCGCTGAAATTTCAACCTGGAATGCGCAACGCACCGTCGAGTGTTTGGACACGCGCGCACTGCCGGGCCAAACGGGGCAGCGCAAGCACATGAAAAGTGGTGAATGGGACCCCAGCGGGACAGTTCATAAAACACTTTATGTTGACCCCGACTCGGGCGAGCGCACGTGGTTGATTGGCATGACGCCCTATTGGTCCTCGAACAAGGCTGAGGTTCACCCGGTTGCTGAGGAAGAATTCGCAATTTTAGGTGATATTTGTTTTCCCTTGGGCGTGATGCGCGACGGCGGCTACTTTTGGCGACCACCCGGCATCAAGCACGGCCCCTTCGCCACCTGGGGCGGAGCATTACATTTATGCCGCTGCAAGGGTGGGCCCTTTGCAACCGACTGGGTTGAAACAGATGGACCAGACTGGCACCCACCGCATCAGCCCATCTTGCCTGAGCCTTACGCGACGTGGACCAAGAACGCAGCCGGGGCCAATAACGAACCGAGCTACTAAGAACATTGCTGATGTGTCACTGCGGTCTTGATTGACGGCACTTTCGCCACAGTGCTAGGCCGTGGCATGATGTTGGTTTGGAACTTAAGGAAAATCCCATGCAGCGCGTAGCTCTTCGGTGGCAAGTTGGTTTGGTGGCCGTTGTGATGTCATTGCCGACACACAGCGTGAGCGCACAAGAGCGTGCGAGTGCTTTTCAAGCCCCAGCGGTGCGGCGCACAACGTTGGTGGTTGAAAACATCGATAAGTCGGTCGACTTCTATCAGCGCCTTGGCCTGACGAAGTGGTACGAGAAAGCCACCGACTCCAATTCGCCCGAAGGTGTTATTGGTGCGGCCGACTTACCACTGGCCGAAGACCCCAAGGTCGGGCGGATTGTCATCATGAAGGGCAATGACGAACGCATCGGCATGATTGGCTTACTGGGTTATGATAAGCCCAAACTGACCAGTGCGCGTGGCAACCTGATGGGAATCGGTTCAGGCGATGCGATTATCATGATGGAAGTGCCAGATATTCAGGCGGTCTACAGCCGCTTGCAGCAAATCGGAGTGCGCTTCCATCGCACACCTTACAAGTTCACCGTCAATAACCCCGACGGCAGCGTCAACACAGGACAACGCATGTTTGTTTACGACCCCGATGGTCGCCTGATCGAAATCGCGCAGCCCGACCCAAAAAAATAAAACTTCATTTGGGGACCTACTCTCCGCCCACAATTCCTTCGCGCCGCGGGTCAGCGCCCCCCAGAAGTCCGTTCTTGGTAATACGGATCGCGTGAATTCCTGACGGAAATTCACCAACCCGGACTTCGTGACCCAAGGCCTCAAGTGCTGCTTTAACGGGTGCTAATTCAGGCTCGATGTTCACACCTCGCCCGAACACAATCACATGGGGCGAAGAAATGGCTTCTTGCGGCGTCATGTTCCAGTCGATCATCCCGATCAATGTTTGCGCCACAAACCCGACAATCGCCGGGCCGCCGGGCGAGCCGACAACCATTTCGAGTTTGCCAGCTTTATCAAACACCACGGTGGGCGCCATGGAACTGCGCGGACGCTTATTGGGACCAACCGCATTGGCAACGGTTTTGCCCGATGCGATCTCAGAATAGGAAAAATCGGTGAGTGTGTTGTTGAGCAAGAATCCACCCACCATTACATGAGAGCCAAACCCACCCTCTATTGACGTGGTCATGGCCACCGCATTGCCTTCAGCATCGACAATGGAAAAGTGACTGGTCGAGATTTTTTCGGGGCTGGCGGCGGGAGCCCAATTCAGCGCAGCTTTTTTGGGTAGCTGTCCGGCCTCGGCGGTGGGCATGCGCCGATCAAGCTTAATCAATTCGGCGCGGAATTTTAGATAGTCAGGTGATAACAGCTCGTCTGTGGGAATCGGCAACACATCGGGGTCGGCAATGTACACAGCGCGATCAGCAAAAGTAAGCCTACTCGCTTCAATATAAACGTGCTGCGACTTGGCAGAATCCGCGCCCATGTGTGCCAGATCAAAAGGCTCGAGCATCGCAAGGGTTTGCAAAACGCCCACACCGCCCGAGGTAGGTGGGGCCATGCCGCATACCTTGCGGTCGCGATAAGGCATACAGATCGGCGCGCGCTCAATGGCCTTGTAAGCCTTGAGATCGGCCAGCGTAATGTCACCGGGGTTGAGGGCAGCCGTTGTCGCCGCGCGTACGATGTCGGCAGCAATGGGGCCAGTATAAAATGCATCCGCTCCTTCAGTGGCGATAGTTCTCAGCGTCGCGGCAAACGCGGGGTTTTTGATGATCGTGCCAACAGCTTTGGCCGTTCCGTCGGCTTGATAGAAAAATGACTTGGCGGGCTCCATGGTATTGAGGGCGCGATCACCCGCGAGCAACTCGTGGACGCGCGGCGACAGCGCAAAGCCATCGGTAGCAATTTTAATGGCGGGGTTAAACAATTTGGCCCAAGCTAGTTTACCATGCTTCTTTTGTGCTAACTCCAGCACACGCAGCGTACCGGGCACGCCAACCGAATGTCCGCCGATCACGGCGGTATTGCGGTCCATAGATTTGCCTTCAGCGGTTAAAAAGCGCCGCTCGGTTGCTGCCGCCGGGGCGGTTTCGCGACCATCATAGCTGGAGAGTCTTTTCGCTTTGTTGTCCCAGTAAACAATGAACGAACCGCCACCAATACCTGAGGATTGTGGTTCAACCATATTCAGCACGGTCTGAACGGCCACGGCGGCATCGGCAGCACTGCCGCCAGCCTTCAAGATCTCGACACCTGCTTGAACAGCCAAAGGGTTTGCCGCCGCAACCATGAATTTTTTGGCTTCGCCACCAGATTTTTGATACCGACCCGTGGCCGCTTCAGGTGAGGCAAAGTCTTGGGCCGAGACCAATGAGCCGCTGAAGCCCAGTCCTGCGAGCAGAGCAGTATATATCCATAGACGGTCTAGCTTCATCGCTGCACCTATATGTAAAGCAAGACCGCGAAGGCTCGCCAATTCGCGACACCATAAACCATGATGCCCATAAAAAGCACCGATTTAGCCCATCTCATGAACCATGAACGGGTGAGGCCCTTTATGATTGGTGGGCAGGTCGCTAAGAATGCAGAGGTTAGGAACATTCCTTCTTAAATTCGAGGTATTTGTGACAGGTTTTATCGACATTGTTTGTAATGTTTTCACACCTGAAGCGGTACGCGAGAACCGCACAGGCGTTGACGAAGATTTCAAAATTCAGGTGCGCATGCCGCCTGCCATGCGCCCCGGCGTGAGTATTGCTGACTATCTGAAAAAGATGGACAAAGCCGGAATTGAGCGCTCGTTGCTGATTGCTGTGCGCGCTGGCGATTTGCGTGTGCGCGGATCATTCGAGGTTCCGTATGAGATGGTGTACGATATCTGCCGCCAACACCCTGATCGATTCTCTGGGCTTGCGGGGATCGATACAACGCGCGGGATGCAGGGCCTGCGCGATTTAGAAAAAGCAGTGAAGGACTATGGCTTTGTCGGGGCCCATTGGTATCCCCATTGGTTCGCGACACCGCCCGATGCGCCGCTGATCTATCCGTACTACGCCAAGTGCTGCGAACTTGATATCCCGATCATGATGCAGGTCGGGCATAATCTGGTGTACCAAAAAGACCGCCGGCTCCCTTCGGTGGCAAAGCCAATTTTACTTGATCAAGTAGCCATCGACTTTCCTGAGCTTGTCCTGATCGGCATTCATATTGGTGTCCCGTGGACCGAAGAAATGATTTCCATGTGTTGGAAACATGAAAACGTATTTACAGCGGGCGATGCCTATGCCCCAAAACATTGGCCGAAATCATATGTTCATTACGCCAATAGTTACGG
>JANLSL010000174.1:0-3947 GCA_031362385.1 Alphaproteobacteria bacterium
TTGTTTAGAGACGATGATCACAAAAGAGCGATGGATGAAATCGCGAGAGGCCTAGTTTCATAGGTCCAAGGATCTCACTTCACATTTCAATATTGGTGAGCTTTTGGGCTGACTAGCTAACCCGACAGACCAATCTATCGTCAATTGGCCTTGATTTTTAGAAACTCTGGGATTTTTGTCGCGCGAATTTCTTCAATCGCCCTTTCGGTGAGTTTCCAGGGCTCGCCTTTAATTCGGACTATCAAAGTGCGCCAAACTTGTTCAAATGCCACGAGAGCTTCTTTCTCACCATAATGAACACCCGCCGGTAATAGTGGTGCAATGTCTTCCGTCAGGCTATGCCCGAGTTTCTCCAACATTCGCTGCTCCGCAGTTGCGCGCGTAATCGTGACGCCTTCTAATGCGAGATAGTGCTCAAAAGATATAAGTAACTTTTCAGTCTCCATGTTCGTCTGCATTAGGCCCTCATTCAAGTCAAACAGGTCTCGATTCTTCCGGCGTTGAAGAAGGGCGCGTAGCTTTGTGCCAAAAATCTCTTCCGCTGCGAATGAGACAATGTCCGCTTTCGCTTCATACCAGGCGCTCGTGACTTTGAAGGGATATCTTTTCAAGTCAAAGAGAGCTTGGTGTTCGCGTGTGTTAATTTCGACTTTTATTTTGAGAGTTGTTGCCGGGTCGATTTCTGGGTTGAACTTAAAGACGGGGTGCATGGAATGGCCAGCTTGGTTTCGACTGCATTTTCCAAGCCAGGTGAGGGTATTCCGAATTGCATCAACGGTTGGGCCAATAGCCTCGCCTTGCGTTTGAACAAGGTCGATATCCTCCGAGTAACGTAGGGGTCGCTGAAACAGTAGCTTATTGATGGCCGTGCCGCCACGAAAAGCAATTCGCGAAGCGAGAAAGGGATCGTTAAAAAGATCGCAAAGGGCGCGGCAAATTATGAGGTCCTGTTCCACCTGCCGTGGGTCGGGCCACGGCGCCGAGAGACTCCATTCCTGCAAATGGGCTTTGGGGATCATGAATCAATCTCAATTATTTCATTGAGTTCGAGATTCCATTTCGTGTTCCGTACACGAGGGTTTCCCCGGGCTGCAGCAATGACGGCTAATGGTTTCACCGAAGGGTCAAGCAATTTTAGCGATTTTGCCTTTTGCGCGATAGGCAGCAAGGCGTTTGCTTGTCGCTGATGCCCGAAGTGGTCGAGAAGGTAACCTAAGCGCCGAACGGACGAGTTTTCGTATAGTTGCGCTGCTTTTGCGAGTTTGCGCGGGTCAACTTTGTCACCGAGGTCGTGAACGATTTGCGCCGCACCGTTGAGACCTGCGGCTTTATGATAATAGCGGGCTGAATCAAGGAGTGTTAGTTCCACGCTAGCGACTTTCGCAAAGCCAGAATCACTTTTTATTTGATCGAGCCATTCAGACTGGTTCGTTGCCGCAAATGCCTCGCGCGCCTGATACACGAACTGAACCTTATGCCTGCCAAGTTCGATCGTCGGGAGTTGTTTGGGCGTGATGACCTGGAAAACCATGGCTGCTTGATGTGAAGCTCCATGGAATGCAGCAGCGCGCAAAAGCGAAATACGATAATCGTAGCCAAGATGTTTCATCAGTGGATCGATCCAGCGCACGGGATCCGGAGCCCCCGTGATTTGATCTTCCGGCTGTAGAATGAGATAGAACCCTTGTTTAGGGCGGACTAGTCGGCCTCGCTTCATCAATCTTCCAGCAGCGCTCAAGAACGTTTTGGAGGGCTGGCCGAGCGCGAGCATCGCCTCTTTTTTTGAAAAATGAGAGCGGCCCCGTTTCAGCAGGTCGTCAATATAGGAGGCGAGTGATGCCATCCCCCAATCATATTATAATTTCGGCAATAAGTAAAGATTTTCCAATATGATTGGGGGGCTCTGGGGGTACCGAAGGTTCCCCACTTATAGCGATAAGCCTACTCAAAATGGCGAATTGTAAATATGAACGGTCAATCGAGAAACACGATATAATCACCGGTATGGATAACATCGCTCAACAGATTGCGACTCTGAGGAGCCGACTAACTGCGCTCGACCGGGAGCGGTCGGAGATTGCTGAACGACTTGGCGTGCTGGAACAAACGAGAGCGGAGGAAGTCAAGCAGCCGACCCATGTCGCGGTCGGCGTCACGATGGCCTCGCCGACCGCTGCGAAGGTCGCTCTTTTCCGGAGCTTGTTTCGCGGGCGCGAAGATGTATTGCCGCGTCGGTGGGAAAACTCAAAAACAAGTAAGGCTGGCTATGCGCCTATGTGCCGGAACGAGTGGGTCCGCGGTGTCTGCGGAAAACCGCAGGTCAAGTGTGGAGAATGCCCAAACCAGGCATTTGTCGCTGTCGGGGGCCATACTCTTCGCTCTCACCTCGCGGGCAAGGTCGCTGGCAATTCAGCAGATTTCACGGTCGGCGTCTACCCAATGCTGCCTGATGAGACATGCTGGTTCCTCGCAGCCGATTTCGACAAGAAGACTTGGATGCTAGATGTTGCTGCGTTCCGCGACACGGCGCGGGCAAAAGGTGTACCTGTTAGCATTGAGCGGTCACGCTCGGGTAATGGCGCTCACGTTTGGATTTTCTTTGCCGAGCCGGTGCCAGCGATAGATGCGAGACGTTTAGGTGCATTTCTCGTTACGGCGACGATGGATCGCTACCCCGATATCGGCTTTGATTCGTATGATCGATTCTTTCCGAGCCAAGACACAATGCCAGCGGGCGGATTCGGCAATCTGATCGCATTGCCGCTTCAGAACCGGCCTCGCGAAAATGGTAACAGTGTCTTTGTCGATGAGGAATTCCGTCCTTACGATGATCAATGGGCATTTTTGTCAAAGATCGAGCGCTTCTCTCGACGCGAACTGATGTCAATCGTGGCCGGCGCTGTCGCTGCAGGGCAGATTATTGGCGTCCGGCTTCCTGCTACGGAAGAGGATGATGCGCCCTGGGCTGCGTTACCGTCTCGCCGCAGCAAGGAAGCACCGATTGCTGGAGCGCTTCCCTCCTCTGTCGAGGTCGTGCTGGGCAATCAGATCTACGTTGACCGGTCGGAACTCCCGCCAGCCCTGGTGAACCGAATTGCGCGGCTGGCTGCATTCCAGAACCCCGAGTTCTATGCGGCGCAGGCGATGCGTCTGTCGACGTTCGGCAAACCGCGCATCATTTCCTGCGCCGAACTTTTCTCAAAACATGTTGCCCTTCCAAGAGGATGTTTTGACGATCTGTTGCGCCTTCTTGCCGACATGGGCGTCACTGTCGAGTTGCGCGACGAACGCCAGCAAGGGCAGCCGCTCGGGATAAGGTTTTTAGGTGAACTCACGCCTGAACAGGATGAAGCAGCCGCGGCTATTCTCAAGCATGAAACGGGGGTGCTTGCAGCAACGACGGCGTTTGGGAAGACCGTGATTGCCGCAAAAATGATCGCAGAGCGGGACCGGAGCACGTTGGTCCTCGTCCATCGTCGACAACTTCTCGATCAATGGGCGGCGCGCCTACAAGTCTTTCTGGACATTCCGCCGAACAAGCTCGGCGTCATCCATGGCGGGAAGAGAAAGCCATCCGGGAATATCGATATCGCTCTCATGCAGAGTTTGGTTCGGAAGGGTGCCGTCTCGGATTTAGTGGCCGACTATGGGCATATTATTGTCGACGAATGCCATCACCTGTCAGCCGTAGGATTCGAAGCCATCGCGCGGGCAGCCAAGGCCCGATATGTTCTTGGCTTGTCAGCGACGGTCACCCGGAAAGATGGTCACCACCCAATTATTTTCATGCAATGTGGCCCAATCCGACATCGGGTCGATGCCAAGAAACAGGCAGCAGCCCGGCCCTTCGACCATAAGGTCGTGTTCCGGCGCACAGGGGTTTTGTTTGCGAGGAGCAGTCCAGACCAAAAGCCTGCAATCCAGGAGCTTTATGCAAAGCTCGCTCA
>JANLSL010000205.1:0-3117 GCA_031362385.1 Alphaproteobacteria bacterium
ACACCAAACACGTCGACACGATCTTTAAGCGGGTGTTTGGCGCGGTGTAGCTTATTTTTTGGCGTCGCTGAGTATCTGGCGCGCGGCTTCATCACGACAGTCATGCAACTTACTCATCATGTCGTGCTCTGAAATCACAACCTGCTCGTGTGCAAGGTCGGTGCGAACTTTAGCCAGCATATCGTCATCGCCAGGCTTATCCATATTCGCGGCAACAACATCTTTTGCGTATTGATCAGCCGCAGCACCACTGAGGCCGAGTTTTCCTGCGAGCCATTGCCCGAACAATTTGTCGCGCCGTGAAGCAACCTTAAATAGCTGATCTTGGTCCAGCTGAAATTTACGCTCGAAGCCTTTTTCACGCTCTTGAAATGCGTCGCTCATCAATATCCTCGTTCGCTATTATGCCGAAAGATGTGTTTCTGCTCAGGGTATATAGATAGTGCGGATTTTAAAGCAATCAACAGCTTGCAGTGATAAAATCTTTTCATTGACGGTTTCGTGACATTGCCTCTTTCTATTGTAAATTATGTGCACTGTCGTCCTTTTGCGTCGCCCCACTCACGATTGGCCTTTGATTCTGGCTGCCAATCGCGATGAGCAGCTGACGCGCCCCTGG
Source organism: Alphaproteobacteria bacterium (assembly GCA_031362385.1). Lineage (GTDB taxonomy): Bacteria > Pseudomonadota > Alphaproteobacteria > Rhodospirillales > Rhodospirillaceae. Next base: position 620 of record JANLSL010000205.1, read on the forward strand.
AAACCCCCGGCGCGCCACTGGCCCGACCGGCCTGATGTGGTTGCAGGCTTGGACGAACTGGCCCACGGCACATGGATGGGCCTCAATGACACAGGCGTCGTGGCGTGCATTCTCAATCGTCACGGTACACTTGGCCCTCAAGAAGGCAAACGCAGCCGTGGCGAACTTGTGCTCGAGGCCCTTGATCATGCCGACGCCAATGATGCTGCGGCTGCTTTGCGCGATGTTTCACTGCGCGCCTACCGGCCCTTTAATATGGTTATTGCTGATAATCGTGATGCATGGTGGTTGGCTTTGCGCGATGGTGCCACACGCATACACATGGAACGCATCCCGGTGGGTCTTTCAATGTTGACGGCAGGCGAACGTAACGACCTCACGGAACCTCGCATTGCTCAATTTCACCCAAAATTTGAACAAGCCCCGGCGCCCGATCCGAGCAAAAACCATTGGGGAAGTTGGACAGCGCTCATGGCCGCCCGTGATACTGAAGGCTCACCTTATCACGCGATGAATTTTAAGCTCGATAGTGGCTTTGGAACATCCTCGTCATCAGTGTTGGCATTACCATCCATCGCGGCAACCCATTCCCAACACCGGCACCCCATATGGAAATTTGCCGCCGGGCAGCCACACGTCGCACCTTACGATGATGTGTTACTTCACACCGGTTGAAATTACGACGCCACTTCAGCATCAGCCTCAGCACTGAAATATTTATTTATTCCCGTCGGGAAACGGAATATTCCGCTGCCGTCTTTATTGAGTCCGACGGTGTCATGATGCAGGAATAGCGTATTCGTTTCGCGGCCTTGAGTCACGAGATGGGCATAAACGGCCAGCATGGCAACTTGATCCGTTCCCCAAAAATATCTTTCGGTGCGCAGCCAATGCATGATGTAAGCTGCCGTCAGTTTCGCAAACTCAAGGCCGCGCGGCGTTGGTGCCATTCCAACGCAGCCCCCTAAAATCCTCAGATGCGGCTCGAAGCCGCCAGGTAAGGCGCAAATGGCGAGGTCAGCACTCTGGATTTTAAGAAGAGTCTCTGCCGGATCAGCAGCCAAAAACACATCAGCATCCAGCAGCCATGCCGCTTGCCGTTTGGCTTGTATAAATTGATAAAGCCGAACAAACCTGACGGCATGGAAATAATACCGCGTACGTGCATGGTCAGCTTTACTTACGCCTGAGGCCTCAGCGGTCATTCCAATGCGCAAGTTCTTGAATTGTCCGACCTCGGCGACAAGATCAGCCCAACCGCTGGGCTCACCATCCAACAAATGGATATGCACAGCCGCCCCAGGAGATTTTGTTTCGAGTGATTTGAGAAATGTGAGCGTAAATTTCCGGCAGTAGATAGGATCACACGCAACGTACAGCCAGGGTGCGCCGCCTGACTCAGCATTCAATAATGTCACGAGCGGCGGCAGGTCAGTGAGAATCGCGCCCTCATCCATCTGTTCCAGCGTTGCGAAAAACGCCGGATCAAAAGTGGTAACATCTGCAAATGTGCCCAAATGATCCTGCCTGACGTGCGCAAGATATTGTTCGGCTGCACTCCAGTCTTGCCGGCAAATGGCGGCACACGCAAAGTCCAGCAAGACACCGATGCGCAAGCCCGGGTGGGGCAATTCGCTATTCAAGGATTTTACTAAATTGCGCAAACTGGTTCGGTCAACCCACCCGCAGGCATCCGGCCAGGATATGGCGGTTTCAGGCAACGAAAGCATACGGCGATATTGAAGGCCTCTGAAAACAAGCGCACGCTTCAGTATGAATGATTTATGCGCCAGCGAAACATGAGGGGCATCAAGCCCGCTTTCAAGGAGCCGGCACGCAGCTTCGGTATCTTCGTCGGAAAGTATTGCAGCATGAGCTGCCAGAATTTCGATGTCGTCTGGATGCTGTCGATACGCTTGCGCGAGGACATCACACGCCGCACTTACTTTTCCAAAGGCGACCTTAATCTTGGCAAGGCGGCGATAAAAGAAAGGCAGCGATTCAGGGTATGTCCTAATCAAAATCTCTAGGGTCGATTCGCAATTCTTGTATTCGTTGAGAATGTATTGGGTAGATGAAAGCGCGGTCAAGCTTTCTGACGAAAGCCCCACACTTATAATCAACTTCAGATAAATCTGCTTGGCTTCTTGCACACGACCTTGTGCAATCAAGGACTGCCCAAGCCAATAGCGTGCCGACACATGATTGGGTTCTACTTCCAGAATTTCGCGCAACAGTAATTCGGCCTTCGCAGGTTCAGCACCCTGAATGGCTGCGGTCGCTTCTGCAATTTTGTCCTCGAACGATGCGGTCATCAGAAGTCAATGCCAAGGGGCGTGCATGATTAAAGTTCCAGTGCGCTTATTCACTGACCATATCTATCGTATTTTAGCTCCACCAGCACCACTAGCTATTCCCGGCGCGTGTGACACTCGCCGCTCAACACCTTTCCCTCGCCAATAAAATGAGCGAGTGACTTAACCTCCAAGATCGACAAC
>JANLSL010000189.1:0-2736 GCA_031362385.1 Alphaproteobacteria bacterium
GGATACGGCAACTATGTGCGCATCCGCCACGGCAGTGGTTTTGCAACGGCGTATGCCCACCTGAATAGATTTGCGGCCGATGTGAGTGTTGGCAAGCGCGTCAAACAAAACCAAGTCATTGGCTATGTTGGTACCACGGGCCGCTCGACCGGGCCTCATTTGCATTACGAAGTCTTGCGCGAGAACCAGCAGCTCAACCCGATGAGTGTGAAACTTCCGGCTTCGCAAAAACTTGAGGGCGCAACACTGGCACGTTTCAAAGAAACGCGCGGCCAAACAGACCGGCAATACGCTGAGCTAGCACAGTCCAGTTCTGTGGCCATGCTGACACCGCGCCAGACGCGTTCCGCGCTGCGCTAATCTTATATGTTGGTCGCATTCTCCACGCCAAGTGGAAGGCCACTTCTCGGGAAAATGCTCTATGCGGCCGCTTTCATCTGGCGGCCATTGAGAATCAGCCCATCTTCGCCAGCAGAGATTACCACTGCCGCGCCATCGGCGAGCTTCCCATCGAGCAATGACAGCGCCAGTGGGTTTTCAAGATTGCGCTGGATCACGCGCTTCAACGGCCTTGCGCCATAAACGGGGTCGTACCCACGTTCTGCCAACCAAACACGCGCCTTATCGTCGAGCGTGAGTGATATACCGCGCTCGGAAAGACGCTTTGCCAAGCGATTGATTTGGATATCAGTGATGGTGGTCATCTGCGCTTTGAACAGGCGATGGAACAGCAAAATCTCATCCAGGCGATTAAGAAACTCGGGCCGGAATGCATTGCGAACGACGGCCATCACTTGGCTGCGGACAGCACTTGAATCCTCGCCGTCTTTTTGGGCGGCCAGAATATCGCCACCCAAGTTTGAGGTGAGTACGATAAGCGTGTTCCGGAAATCAACCGTACGGCCCTGGCCGTCGGTCAATCGGCCATCATCAAGCACCTGAAGCAGAACATTGAACACATCTGGGTGGGCTTTCTCCACCTCGTCAAACAAGATGACTTGGTAGGGCCGGCGGCGAACGGCTTCGGTCAATGCACCGCCTTCGTCGTAGCCCACATACCCTGGCGGCGCACCGATCAACCGCGAAACAGAGTGCTTCTCCATGTACTCGGACATATCGATACGGGCCATGGCGGTATCGTCATCGAATAAAAACTCAGCCAGTGCCTTGGTCAACTCAGTTTTGCCCACGCCCGTAGGCCCCAAAAACAAGAACGAACCAATCGGGCGATGCGGGTCTTGCAAGCCTGCACGCGAGCGGCGCACTGCATTTGCAACAGCTTCAATGGCTTCTTTCTGACCTACAACTCTTTTGGCGATTGCTTCTTCCATACGCAAAAGTTTTGCGCGCTCGCCTTCAAGCATTTTATCGACCGGGATGCCGGTCCAACGCGAAACAATTCCCGCAACATGTTCAGGCGTGACTTCTTCGGTGACCATGGTGCCCACAGCACCATCGCCCTTTTCAGCGGCTTTTAATTTTCGCTCAAGTTCAGGGATGATTTGGTGCTGCAACCGCCCAGCTTTTTCGTACTCGCTGCGACGCATGGACTGCTCAAGCTCGCTGCGGACATGATCGAGTTCTTCCTTGATCTTGGTTGAACCCGCGAGCTTGGCCTTCTCTGACTTCCAGCGTGTCGTCAGATCGTGAGACTTGCCCTCGATCTCTTTGAGTTCAACCTCAAGTTTGACAAGGCGGTCTTTGGATGCGTCATCTTTTTCTTTACGCAGCGCTTCTCGTTCGATCTTGAGCTGCATGATGCGACGATCTAATTCGTCAAGTTCTTCCGGCTTGGAATCGATCTGCATGCGCAAACGGCTCGCGGCCTCATCCATGAGATCGATGGCTTTGTCTGGCAGAAAGCGATCAGTGATATACCGATGTGAAAGTGTGGCCGCGGCCACCAGCGCGCTATCTGAAATGCGCACACCATGATGGAGCTCGTATTTCTCTTTGATGCCGCGCAGGATCGAAATCGAATCCTCGACCGTTGGCTCGCTGACAAAAACTGGTTGAAAACGCCGCGCCAGGGCCGCGTCTTTTTCAACATGCTTGCGGTATTCATTGAGCGTCGTTGCACCGACACAATGCAAATCACCACGGGCTAATGCAGGCTTGAGCAGGTTAGACGCATCCATTGCCCCTTGCGCAGCCCCTGCGCCCACAAGAGTGTGCATTTCGTCAATGAACAGGATGATTTGACCCGCGGCAGATGTGACTTCATTCAGAACTGCTTTTAAGCGTTCTTCGAACTCACCGCGGAATTTAGCGCCAGCGATCAGTGCGCCCAGATCGAGCGTGAGAAGTTGCTTGTCTTTAAGGCTCTCGGGCACATCACCATTGACGATGCGCAAGGCTAAGCCTTCAACGATGGCGGTTTTGCCCACACCGGGCTCGCCAATGAGGACGGGGTTATTCTTGGTGCGGCGCGAGAGCACCTGCACGGTACGGCGAATTTCTTCGTCACGGCCGATGACAGGGTCGAGTTTGCCAGTGCGCGCGGCCTCGGTCAGGTCACGGGCATATTTCTTTAAAGCATCGTACTGATCTTCGGCCGAGGCACTATCGGCCTTGCGGCCTTTGCGCATATCTTTAATGGCAGTGTTAAGTTTTTGCGGGCTGGCGCCACAGTCAGACATAATTTTTGCGGTTGAGCCATTGGCGGCTAAGGCCAACAACACAAACTCAGCCGTGACGAAACTATCGCCAGCTTTTTCAGCCGTTTGCTCGGCCTGA
>JANLSL010000269.1:0-14840 GCA_031362385.1 Alphaproteobacteria bacterium
GCCCCGCATAATCAGATTTTGGAGCGGGCTTCCACCGCGGCCAAATGGCAAATCTGTCATGTGGAAAATAACACACTCAAATGCATCGAAAATGTCAGCACGAATAATGTGTGACCAGTGCGGAAAGAAAACATAGCTTGGATTGATGTGGTGAAGCTGACCAGCCGTAAGTTCTGTCGGGCTGGTTATCAAGACAACCTTGATTCCCGTCCGCGCCGCGACTCTTGTGGCAAGACTGCGGTTCCATGGTCGCGCGCTGGCTATAACGCACGTGGGCTGGATCGCTTTTGTCTTGCGCTTCACGCGCGCTTTCATGAAGGATGCCTCATAGACTAGCTTTTCGGACTGGTGGGGCCTGAGTTATGTGTCAGAAGTGCTGCCTGATCTAGCACATATACAGACCTTTCTGAATCTTCAGAAGGCACCGATGCGAACCCCAGTCGCTCGAATACCGCCCGTGACGCCGTATTGCCAAGCTTCACTTCAGCACGCACTGCTGAAATGCCGCCCTTAAAAATCGCCTGTGTTCCCAACCGAACCAAGACCTCGCCCCAGCCACGGCCCCTGACGAGGGGATCGAGGGAGTAATCAATAGAGGCAGTGTTGCCCACAATATCAAAGCGGATTTGACCCATAGGTAAACCCTGAGCCTCTAAAACCATCATGCGGCAATTTGCATCTCTTCTCTTGGCCGCAAACCATTGGCAATGAGCAGCCCAGAGAATGGGTTTGGTATCAAAGGACTGCTGGCGAACGGCGAGGTCATTGACCAGCTCAAAATAAAATGCGCAATCGGACTCTTCGCAGTGGCGCAACATGATCTGCAAAGCATCGCTTGGGCAAATTGCTTCGGAAACTCGTAGTGCGCCCATACCATCGACGAGCCGCCGACTCAGTTCCGACATCTCCCGACGGGCGTCTGAATCGGCGATGATGTTACGCAATGCATCGCGTATTACATCGACGGTGACTTCATCATGCCGGCCCAAGTAACGAGCAATACCCGCAGAATGAAGGTCGTGGCTTGCTGGAACTTGATTATCGGCAATGCTGATCAGCAAGCTGGGTACACCCAGGCAGCAGCGCTCCCACACACTTCCACCCCCGGCCCCAAGCGCAAGATCACTTGCTGCGTACAATGCGGCAAGGCTCGGTTGATTCACATGCAATGTCGTCTTTGAGCGCGCAGCAACACGCGCTGTAATCTCAGGCATATTTGGATTGGCTGCGCCGACCACCGCATCAACAGCAATATCGCTAAAATCAGCGTGGCTAAGTGCGCTGAGTGCCAACCCCGTCATATTTGCCGGGTCCACACCGCCAAAGAAGATAACGATCCGCTTGACGTTATCCGACCCCCTTGCTTTCGAGCCTCGGAGATCAAAGTAGTTCTTCTGTAATAGTGCGAAGCGCGGCCCGAGCAGCCGCCGTGCTGTCGCAGGCACGGCATTGTGATACCTCACCAATGGATCAGATGCATAGTTCTGATCGAGGACGATATCTGCCAAATGAGATCGGGCGAGATCATCAATCGCAAGAATCTGACCAGTGCAGGGACGAACCAGAGATTCCCATTCATTAGATAAAGCGTAATGGTCAACGACAATCCAATCCGCTTTTGAATTTCCAAGAGCGGCGATTGTTTCTTTCGCGTCAGTTGCTTCGCTAACGCCCAGCCAAGAAGCATAGAGCCCCCCACCTTGAGGGAGGGGCGCGTTTGGAGGGGGCAGCACAGTTGTCGGAAAACCTGCCTGACGTAAAGTTTCAACCAAGTGTCCTACGTGGTCACGCGTGATGAACGAAACATCCGCACCCCGCCTGCGCAGTTCCTCTGCCAAAGTCCGACACCGTATGACGTGGCCCGTACCGATTTGCGAGGAGGCATCGGCACGGAAGACAACTTTCATTCCAGCTTCCTACCCAGCATAAACGCCTCAGCAGCCTCAACCCCGACCGTGGCACCGCGCCACCGCAGCAGGTGATCAATGCCCTTCAAGCTGCGCGGATGGGGCCACGCCCTCAGCTCTTCACCGTAAGCTTCAAGTGCTGCCATTTTTTTCTTATGCGTTTTGCTGATGTCTACGAACCAGTTAGGCTCAAACGCCGATGCTGCCCCCGGAACTTGCCATTCTGTACTTGATGGAGTTTCAAAAAACAAAAGGGTGCGGACAGTTTGAGATAATTGTGGGCGGCACGCCGTTACAACGGCTTGGTGCGTCAAGCGATGATCGACGTTCAGATCACCGGCATGGTGAGTAAACACTTGAGTTGGGTGATGCCGGGCAAGCAGGCGCTCGACGTGTTGAATAATGTCCAGCAAATCGACTGAGTCCATGCGGTTATCGGGAAAATCTCCAAAGTCAGTAACGCTAGCCCCGAGAATTTTGCAGGCATTGTGTGCCGCTTCGCGCCGACGCTTGACGCTCGGACTGATGTTTCCTTTTTTGTGACGGGCTCCTTCGCCATCTGTCATGAATGCAATATTTACGCGGGCACCTTCAGAAGCGAGCTTCGCGATGGTTCCACCGCACCCTAAAACTTCGTCGTCCGGGTGTGCTGCAATGACTAAGACATTGGGTTTAGACGCCATGTTATAACCTAAAGTGAAAGCGGACTGTGTGGTGGAATACTAGCACCAATCATGAGAATGTGCCGCCCTTGTGTTGATCTTTCTTGGGAGCATCTTGCTTTTCGAGAGCGGCATCGCTGGCAAGAGACTTCTCCATCCCTTGATTGCGCTTTATGTCAGAGTTTAAGGTGCCTAGCGTCGGGACTTGCTCTATGAGCCGCAATACATCACTAATGCCAAACTGAGGGTTACTTGGATAAAGCTGCTCGAAGACTTGGACAACAAAATTAAAATCCTGGGGTTCGTCCACGGTCCAGCGCAAATGAGAGAGATTGCGCGGACCTGCGAAGTTGCCTTGACGAAAAAGATCAGGGTGGTTGCGAAGATATGGCGTGACGTGCTCGCGCTCTGACGGGAGCTTGGCCTCATGGTGTGCCCGCTCAAGGCACGAAGCCCGCATAACTTCCACATCCAGCCCGTCGGGAAACGTCGGTGGTCCAACATTCGATGCGTAGTCGAAGTCACCCGATATGAAGAAGTTAACTACATCATCGATAATCCCCGGATCGATCAACGGGCAATCACCTGTCAACCGAACGATAGTTTGCGGATTGTACGCTTTGGCAGCCATTATAAATCGATCAAGAACGTCATCGATGCTCCCACGTGTGACGTCTACCCCGCGTGCGTGGCACGCTTGGGCGAGCTGATCGTCGGTGGATTCAGTGCTGGTCGCGACGACAAGCTGATCAAACGAGTGGCACCGTTTGAGGCGCTCGATCTGGCGGAACAACATCGGCTCACCCAGAATGGGTTTTAAAACCTTACCTGGCAATCGGGTTGAGCCCATCCGGGCTTGGAGGATCGCAAGAATCATGGGGTACTTCGAAAGGTGTGATCGTCAGGTTGATGGAAGCTTCAAGTTACAACTACCGTCACTCGCGCGCGAGATGTACTAAAATAACCTTCACGTCGCATAGATTACCCTGCCAGCAACCCCTTCAGCGGGGCGGCCACCGCGATGGGTTCAAAATTGCTTCATCGTTTAAGCCAAATTCATCGGGCACCAGCATGGCTGGGTTAAGCCCTGATAAGGCCTTTAGAATACCGTCAAATTGGTCGGCGGTTTCGCAGCCAACGATGACCCGATCAACATCCGGGTTTGTAAGACAGTGGGCAAGACATGCCATCAAAGGGCTCATTCTGTGCTCACCAAGCCAATGATGAAGCTTTGCATGATGTTCGCGTATGGGCGCGAAGAATGGGGGGAGGCCCTCTGGCTTCATCAAAAGTAGCCCCTGGAGAAAGGCACTGCGGGTATGCACCTCAACCCCAGCCGCTTTCATTGCCTTGAGCGCACCGCTTTGGCTAAACCTGCGGTCATAAATATTCATTGGAATCTGAACGAGCGTCGGCTTGAAGAGCGCAGAAATTTGGAAATACTGCTGCGGGTCATAAAGCGATACGCCAATTCGCTCTGCCAGACCTTGGGCGCGCACTTTTTCCAACCATTCCCAGAGTCGCTCTCGGCCCGGCGCCAGTAGATTTTGAGCGTGATGTACCATCAAGCCTGCGACGCGCGGTCGCCGCAAGCGCTCTAGCGATTGGCGGAACGCTTCATCAACCGCAGCGACATCTTGATCGGTAATCTTATCTGCAGTGATCGGCATCGTTTTCGTGACGATACGGCTTGGCTTGGCTGTGGAAAACGTACGACCAATCACGGCCTCGGCATCACCATAGGCATAGGCCGTATCAAGCAGATCAATTTCTACCGATGCGGCCAGCTTCAGAATGTCTTGAACCTCAGACCAGCCCGGAGGACCAGAGCGATTAGCAATGCCATACGCCATGCCCCACTGCACGGTACCGAGACCAATTTTCTGAGCAAGGGACATGGTCGTGTGATGCGAAACCCTGAGAATGCGGCGCGCTATACACCCGCTAAAGTGTTAAATTTACGGACTTCATCGACACTCAAAAAGCGGGGGTTTGTCCCTGAATTGTACTCGAAACCCTCTGGCACCAGATGGCCCTTCTCACCGGTTGCGTCTTCGGAATATTTTGGCTGAGCAACCGCTGAGAATGTAATGGTCGGTTGAATGACATAGTGATTCGGGAATTCTAAGGTGAGGTGACAATCATCAGCAGGGCACATAATTTCGTGTAATTTCTCGCCTGGGCGAATGCCGATGACGCGCACAGGCTTACCTGGTGCCATGGCCTCGACAAGATCTGTGATTCGAATTGAAGCCAGCTTTGGGATGAAAACCTCGCCGCCGCGCATACGGCGGAAGTTATCGAGCACAAAATCAACCCCTTGCTGAAGCGTAATCCAAAAGCGTGTCATGCGCGGATCAGTTATAGGAAGTTGATCAACGCCCTTCTCGATCATCTCTTTGAACACCGGCACAACCGAGCCACGCGAACCGACCACATTGCCATAACGCACCACAGCGAAACGGGTTGGGCGGTCATTGCCGACCAAATTGTTGGCAGCAACAAAAAGCTTGTCGGAACAAAGCTTCGTGGCGCCATAAAGGTTGATGGGGTTGGCCGCTTTGTCGGTTGATAGCGCAATAATTTTTTTGACGTTATTTGCCAAGGCCGCGTGAATCACGTTCTCCGCGCCGTTAATGTTAGTCTTGATGCACTCCATCGGATTGTATTCGGCAGCTGGAACCTGCTTCAGCGCGGCCGCATGAATGACAAAATCAACGCCATTCATTGCCATCGTCAGACGATCACGATCACGGACATCGCCAATAAAAAACCGCATGCAGTCTTGCTGAAATTCCTGCTGCATTTGGAATTGTTTGAGTTCGTCACGCGAGTAGATGATGATTTTGCGCGGCTTATACTTCCGTAAAATAGTCTCGGTGTACTTTCTGCCGAACGAGCCGGTTCCACCGGTGATAAGTATGCTAGCGCCGTCAAACATGTTCTTCGTCCGATCCTGGTGAAGCAACCCGGGAGATTTCTCACCTGCCGCAGCCATGCTCCCGTTTTGAGCGAGATTGAATTCTATGCCTTGCTTGTATAGATATGGCAGAGACTGAGCGATTTTGGTTTAGATTTAATAAAGCCGCCTCAGATCCTGCCCCCGCAGGGGTCTTTTAGTAAGTTGAATTGAAAGCATTTTATGGACCCTATCGCCTACCTGACGGTTGAGGTCAAGCATCGGGAACTAGAATCGCGCATTCTGATCGCCAGCCATCTCCTGCAAGCAGGTTACACGGTTGTTATCGGCCAGCAGTGGGGGGTTTTTTCGAACGCCGCCGCATTGCCCCCTGGTGTCATTCTCTTCAAAACCGTCAACGAAATTCAAGCCCGGAATATGCACAACTTCAGGGCAAACGGCCATCTGGTCGCGGCCACCGACGAAGAAGTGTTGATCTGCGTCGAGGACAATTGCTTCACGCTTGCGTTTAGTGAGATTGCAGCTAACAACTGTGATCTCTTTCTCGCTCAAAGTGAGGCTCACCGGCAGGCGATCGCGCAAAAGTTCCCAATACTGGGGGATAAAATCGAGGTGGTTGGCAACCCCCGCGTTGACTTGCTCGCTCCTGCTGGTCGCCAAGCATTCGCGGCGGAAGCCGAGAAACTGCGCCAAGAGTATGGGCCATATATTTTGTTCAACACGAATTACGGTTCTATCAACAGTATTTGGAACGGGATTGAAGAAGTCGCTAAAATTGCAGTTCGCGCCGGCGCCCTTAACCCCAATGACCCCAAAAGCCTTGCTGAATTCAACGGCGCAGTTGCTTGGGAAAGCAGAAATCGCGATGAAATGTTGCCATTAATTCAGTGGGTCGCGAAAAATCTTCCCGCCATGAAGATGGTGATCCGCCCCCACCCGGCTGAGCGGCCAGAATTTTGGCACACGCATGTTGAGCACTATCCTCAGGCCACGATCATTCCGCGCTCTAATCCTCACCCTTGGATTTTAGGATCGGAAGCGGTTGTTCATACCGGATGTACAACAGGGCTAGAAGCCATTCTGCTCGACAAAAGCGCCATCAACATCATGCCTTCGGCCCACCCGTCGTTTGATCGCATGGTCAATCATGTCAACCCAACGTTTTCCACCTGGCAGGATGCCGCCGCAGCTTTAAAAAAATTCCTCGCCAAAGAGGCGGGCCCCATCACTGACAATGGGCCGCGCTTTGAGGCCGCTTTGGAAGGGTATTTGCCCGGCTATCGCACCGGCCGTTCAGCCGCTATGATAGGCGATTCGATGATCGCTCTTTTGAAGTCGCATGGCGCGACACCGCGCAAGGACTATACGTTGCAATATCGCGGCGAAGGATTTCGGCGCCAAAACAGGCATCCCACCCTAAAAGACAAGATGACAGCCACGCCTGAGGAGCTCATCACAGCTTTTAAGAACCTGATGCAGCTGAGCGGACCAATCGGCAATGTAAAGATTAGCATGCTGGACGAAAGCTTGTTTATATTGTCTCCGCAATAGCGCCACCCCGGCTTCACTTGGATAAGAGTGTTAAGCAACAAAGTCCTCACAGAAAAGTGCGGCGTACTGAAGATCAACTTCTTTTCCATCAAGTATTAAATGGCGCGCGCGCTGACCATCAAAGCGCATACCCGTCTTTTTCATTATGCCAATCATACTGCGATTCGTCACTATGGTCCCAGCGGTTACCTTGCGAATTCCCATACTCAAAAAGAGATAACGACAGACTGCCTTCCAGGCATCAACACCGTATCCTCTTCCCCATGTACCTTTCTCGCCAATCATAATCCCGATATCAGCCACACCGTTCGCCGCATCGATATACGCATTAATGTTGCCGATATGACCAAGGTTGTCATCGCGTGCGATAATTGCCCATAAATAATTTGGGGTCCCGTCAAACGAGGCCACATAATGCTGGCATGATGCGAGGTCATGCCTTTGATGGCGGTGCTCGCTATAACGCACGACCTCAGGATCGTTCAGCCATGCCACGTAACGCTCTGTGAGGTATTGAGGCTTAAACGATTCAAGTCGTGAAAGTGGACTATCGAGAGGTGGGGATTTGGCCATGATTATATTTTCGGTCTGATTCTATCATACGCCGTATATAATATGGCCTAACTCATAATATGGCCTGACTCACCGAATAAGATCATTGAGAAAAGATAGAGATCGCCAACTCAAGCCGATATTATATAGGGCGTATGATAGATATACTGTTGACTACTATACTCCTTGGGCAAATTGATAGTGGCAGCACACTATGGCAAATGCTAAGTGTTGAAAATAGTTTAGACATTGGCCCTGAGAGAATACGAAGCACACAGCTATGATGCAACCGCAGCAACCCGATGATGTTTATGCGAGCAATTTCCTCAGGAAAACCTCAGATTTGGAGAAGTTGTTTCTTCTCATGCTTAAGGGCGGCCTGAATAAACAATCTCGGGATGAGGTCGGCTATACCGCTGCAAGGTATGTGACCAATGCTGTTGGACCTGAACTAGCCGCTACCGCTTCGCAAGTAATTGAAGAGCCTTTGCGCCTGAAAGTGAAAGAACTTCAAAAAACCGGGTACGTCTACCTGAATGATGTTTTTTCGCCTCACGAGATTCAAAACATCAAGGCGTATCTCGAAACTAAGAAATTTCATGGTGATACTGAAGGCCGTGGCGAAAGCAAAGACATGCTGCTTGGCGAGGTAACGCCTGAAATCAGTTTTGGTCATTTCCACCAAAGTGACATTTTGAGATGCGAACAGTTTTATCGCGTCATTCATGACCCCAATTTGCTACGGATGGTTGCTCGTTATTTAGAAGCTCCCCCAACCATCGGTATCATCACAACATGGTGGTCGTTTCCTGCAGCTGGGCCACCAGCGGGTATGCAAACTTTTCACCACGACCGTGGCGACTTTCGGTCGTGCAATTTGTTTGTCTACCTGACCGACGTTGATCAGGGTACTGGCCCGCATGCTTTCATTGAACGAACTCACAATATGAGTGTTTTGCTGCCTCTGGTGTCAGAGCGGTTCGGGCGTGAGCCGAAAAAATTCAATGCGTTTTGGCAATGGATGGAGCAACACAGAAAAAGCGATGATGAAATTAGAATGTTTTTCCCCGAACAGGAAATCCGGGTCCATACCGGTCCGCAGGGTACAAGTTTTCTTGAAGATACGCGCGGCTTGCATAAGGGGACTCGCCCAACGACTGGGCGGCGACTAGCCTTTGAAATATTTTATGCAGTCATGCCAAAATTTAATGAGTCAATCACACCGATCGCGCGCGATTCATTGAGCTTCTCAAGCAGTATCGAAACTAAATCTGAAGCGCTAGACCCGCTGGTCCGTTACGCGACGCGACAGTTTTACTTGTAGTTTCAATTGCCAATTAGAAATAACGCTAGAAAAGGTTATCGCGCCACGTCGCTTTCGGAAAAATCACGCGGCGTGCTTAATGCGAGCAATCAACATAACCGGGCCTTTCGTCTCGTCTTTGACAGGGTCTTGCTGAAAAAGAACCCGGTCAAGCTTCCCGCCCATGAGTTTTATTAAGTCATCAACACTGCGCTGCATGGACCCGACAATATCCGCTTTTCCGGGCTGATCAGCGATATAGTTTGAGCCATATTCGGGCGCATAGGTCAGCCCGATCGCATTAAGACCTTGATTGCATGTCACACGAATCATTTCATCAATCGCGCGCTGAGGATCTTTGCTGTAGTTCAATACCCAACTGGAGATAACCACATGGAATGCCTTATCGGGATAGGGCAAATGGTGCATGTCAGCAAGATCAATCCAAGGCGACGACGAAACAAGGTCAACGGCTTTAATATTCTCAGGCTTAAACCCAATCGCGACGAGATGAAGCAATTCCATCTCAGTACGAGGGCCGATCGAGAGAACCTTCAGTTGTGCTGCGGCGCCGAAAACAGGATCAAGCGCACTTAAGGGATTTATCAAACGTGCGGTGCGCGTTGCCGACCCAAACCCGTGTTCTTCCAACTCGCGACGGTTATGCGCGATTGTTCCGGGCATAACACCCTCATCGAGAGTCTCAAAAATTTGCAGCTTTTGCCCAGAGCGCATCCAGCGGTCGTTCGCGAGATATTGTCGGCACGCCGGGCTCAACATCAACTCAGAAGGATTTTTGATGATGGTATTGACCATCGTCTGCCACTGTTCTTGAAGGATTTTCAGTTGATAGGGTTGGTTATCCAAAGTGCCCTCGCAATTTTCAAAAATATTGTCTTCTGCAAGCCTATCGGATTACTGACCTGACTCAAGGGTATTTTTCGAATTGAATGAGGCGCGCGACGTTCTCACTCAGTTTGTCGACGATGAAAACATCGGATCACGCGGTGTGCGAATCCGCCGCGTCAAAATGGAAACGCCAACGTCTAATTCTTGCGCGCTTTGTGTTTCGAGATAAACGAGTTCAGGAAGTTGCGGTGGCTTCACGTCCGTGATGATTTGTGTTGACCCAAAATTGGACGGCTCCTCGGGCGGCCACACGGCATTCCACCCCGCTGCATCACCAATATACCGAAAACGCGCCTCACCACCCTGCCACTGAGCAAGGACCAGTGGCTCATCTCTATCTTCTTGATAATAAAGGATATTTTGTGTATCGCGCGGGTCATACTGGAGTCTCAGTGCGAATGGAATAGGGCGTCCAGGACGGCGTAAAAGCGGCTGTATCGTAAGGCCTTTGATCGCCTGAGATGTTCCAGAAAAAATAGTATCTCCGTCAACAAAATCTGGAACCAAGCCCTCGAGAGGTTGGCGAATCAGATTACGTTTCACGACCTCCTGGTCGAGATCAACAATCACGTCGCTATAATTATTTCTCAGATTCAGGATCAAGGTTAGCCCCTGCATCAAAATGACTGATGTGAGCGAGGCGATAATAAGGACGACCAAAATCTCGAGAATTGTGAATCCGCGAGCGCCGTCCTGCATAATTCGGTTGCAATCACCGGCCATTATTGCATACCGCCCGTGAGCGACTGTGATCGAGGCTGATAACCAACTTTTCTAACCTGAAATTTGAACCAAACTATTTCATTCCTGATGACGTCAATATCTACACGGTAAAATCCCATTTGGTAGCTGGCGAGGCGTCCGCCGAAAGCTGATGCCGCACCTGGTTCAACGAGGGCAACGCTTACCCAACGCACTGTCAGGTCTTTTGACAATACGGCCTCGCCTGTTCTGTTGGCGATCGGATTGAGAGATTCGATGTACGCGAGCACAGTTTGTTGAGCCATAGCGCGCTGGTTTGACTCAGCCGCAGATTCCAGCTGACGCGAAGCTTGGCCGAGGAATGACATTATCGGAATGAGCGTCACCCCAATGATGGTCAAAGCAACAATGGCTTCAAGAAGTGTAAAACCGTTTTTGCGGTTCCTGCACTCCTGCGGGTCAGATGCGCCGCACCATGACATATGAAGGGGCGTCATCATTGTAAAATCGGCTCACATTTTGGAGATGTGAGCTTGTAGACATACTCCTGGCGACCAGCCTTGACGATAACTTCTCCACCGCTGCAAAATCCGTTGGTCTTGTAGAAAATTGGTTTTGCTAACTCTAAACTCCACCCTTCAGGCAGGGGAATAACGGCAGCCGTAGCCAACACCGGCCCTTCAAAAGTGAGAACATCTTGGATCGACAAGTTGCCTTCTTTCGCTGCTGTATATTGTTCAGCGCTGAGCTGA
Organism: Alphaproteobacteria bacterium; assembly: GCA_031362385.1. Taxonomy (GTDB): domain Bacteria; phylum Pseudomonadota; class Alphaproteobacteria; order Rhodospirillales; family Rhodospirillaceae. The sequence goes on from JANLSL010000269.1 coordinate 11,259, forward strand.
TTCAATTTTGAAGTAGTGCCGAGAACGAGGTCCTGGCGCTGGGCAAGGGCCTGATAAGGTAACCCCGATAACACTTGCTCAAGCTTGTTGCGACTGAGCGCGAAGTCAACGCGTTCTACAAGTACTTGGAGTTGAGGCAGCGCCACTGCGGCCATAAGCCCAATGATTGAGAGCACGACCAGGAGCTCCAGAAGTGTAAACCCAAGAGACTTTGATACAGAGCTATCCCTTTGCGCACTCACTAAAGCGCTCAACCAATTGGTTTTACTGTTTTTTAGACTGAAGTGCATTGGCCGAAGGTAGAAAACCTATATCGGCGTCGATGCCCTCGCCACCCTCTTTGCCATCTGCGCCATAGCTGAAAAGTAAAATCCTGGTTCCTGTCTCAGGTTTGTAGACATATGGATTACTCCATGGGTCAAGCGGGACATCCTCGGCCAGGTATGGGCCGCGCCATTTACGAGCAATACGCTCATCCTGGGGCGTCACCATGAGGGCCTGCATCCCTTCTTCCGCGGTGGGAAACCGCCCGACATCAAGCCTGAAAGTTTCAATTGAAGCTTTCAGCATCCGGATCTGGGTATCAGCTGCAGTCACCTTAGAGGTATCAACACGTCCTAGGAGCTGCGGCCCAACAAGCCCCGCCAATAAACCGATAATGACGAGGACCACGAGCATTTCAAGAAGCGTGAACCCTCGCGCAGCTTGTGCGCACACACGTGAGTTCTTTCGCATGGGCCGCCAGATGAGTTGGTTCTTTTTCATGTGTCCCGCGCTAAAGCGCAACTTGGTTGACGCTGGTAATGGCCAGCATAATGGCCGCCACAATACCACCGATGATGCCGCCGATGAATAAGATCGCGATTGGCTCGAGCATAATGAGGAACCGCTTCATGCGTTGGCGGCCTGAGTTGGCATACAGTTCTGCCATTGATTTCAGAAGCGAGGCCAATTCACCTGATTTTTCGCCAACCTGGATCAAGCTAATTGCGGTGGGCGTGAAAACGTCTTGACTGGCGATTGCCGCAGAAAGGGACTGCCCACCGCGCACCATTTTGGAGATTTGGCCCAGTTTCTGGTAGAGGCGGTCAAGCGAAACAGATTCGCGCGCATATTGAAGGGCACGGATAAGATCAACGCCATTGGCCAACATTGTACTTAACATTGAGCCCCAGCGGGCGAGTTCAGCTTCAAGCAGCCAAAGGCCAACCAGGGGTGTGCGATCAAGCCATTCACGCACTTTCTTGCGCATCCACGGTTTGCGCGACAGCGTGACCACCACGCCTACCAATAAAAGAGCGATTGCGATAACAAAAACCTTAGCGTTATTGAGGGCCATGCCAAGTTCGATCACGAACCGGGAAATGAATGGCAACTGATCAAATTTGCCTTTTAACATTGCCGAAAAGCGCGGAACAACGACGATAAAGATAAACAAAACCGCACTTGCACCAGTCACCACTAAAATCGCTGGATATGTGAGCGCATTGCGCATTTCCTGTTGTACGGTGAGGTCGTATTTCATTTGGGTCACGCCGTCTTGGAGCGCCTGACCAAGGCGCCCGGTTGCCTCACCCGCTGCGACCAGTTGCCCTAAGTAACCCGGAAATTGTGGGAAGGCCGTTGCCAATGTCGGCGCAAAGGGCTCACCGGCCCGTAACCGGCGCTCAACTTCAGCCAGACTCACGGCGTACGAGGAGTGCAGGGACTGGTTTTTCAGGCTCGCGACCGCGTCCATCAGCGGGATTCCAGCGCAGAGTAATAACGCGAGCTGTTCAACCAGTAATGCGTCGTCACGGGGCGAAGCGGCGCGTTGAAGCCACCGCCGCGATGCCGCAGCGGGCTTTGATGGCGCTAAAGTGACTGGTACGAGGCTGCGCGCCTCAAGGCTGCGCTGCGCTTCACGCTGGCTGCGGGCTGCAATCTGGCCGTTGACTATGTTCCCGGCCGCATCAATCGCCTGGTAATCGTACATGGCCGCACAGTGTCCAGACAAATAAGGGAAGGATCATTTCAGACGATAACCCAGATCCAGTTACCGTTTGGTCTGAGGTTGATAGTTCGACTTTATCCCAAAAAATCGCCTAGTCAGAGTTAAAGCCTTGTTATTGAAAGGTAGTGGGTGCGCCGACCCCAAAAGCGAAAAGGGAGGGCGATTGCTCGCCCTCCCTTCAGCATCCTCGTGAGAGGAATTCTTATAGAGTATTAGTTCACGCCGTTGGAGCTTGAACGACGGCCCGACAAGTCGGTGAAGAAGCCGGCATCTTGGTTCCAGTTCACGTGTTGAACGTAACCCGTGATGCTACCCGTGACTGTCGCTTGATAAAGGACAGAAGCGGTAGGCGTAATGCCTGCGCCGGTTTCCAAGGTCGCGGATGAGACTTGGATGGCCGAAGTGGCGGGGATCGACGGGGATGTATAAGTTCCCAGCGAGACACCCGTATCACTGTTACGCAATACGACCGTCACCGTGCCAGCAACCGCGCCGTTGTTCACGATACGGAGCAGAGACGTATACGTCCGTGCGCCTTGAGCAACGCTTGGCTGAATGCCGTTGACGTTGATGCTCAGTCCGTTACGGGACAGAGAACCAGCGGAACCACCAGTTACGCCTGTCGGAGCGGCATCGTTTGCAGTTGCAGACGTCGCGCCGATACCTGCGAAGGAAACGTCAACGGTTGAACCCGTTGCCGCGTCAATCTGGCCAGTACCGTTAAAGTTGATAACAACGTTGAACGGGTCTTGAATGGCCGCCGCTGACGCCAGAGTAAAGGTCACGAAACCAGAACCGAACGAGGTTGTCGTGCGCGATACAATGTTGGCAGCTGTGGTCGATGTCAGCTGAGCGCTGGCAACAGCATCATCAGCCAGGATTGGTGAGGCTAGGCGGATGAAGTTTGCAGCACCAGAAGCAGCACCCGTGACACCAGCCAAGGTCGTACCCGTGATAACTGTCGTCAAGTCTGCGGCTAAAGCTGCATTATGAGTGACGTTAATCGTTGCGATCGAGACCGTCAAAGAGCCGTTAGCCAAACGGGTAAACGCTGGGCTTGAGCCAACATCGATGAGTGACGGAGAAGTTGCAGTAACCGTCGTGGTCAACGAGTTTCTGGAGGTCACAACAGCTGTGCTCGCTGTGGTTTCAAACAAGACCGTGCCGCCCGTGGTCAGGTTAACTGTCGCGGTCAAAGCAATCGTGCCGCCAGCAGTAGCCAAGCCAGTTGCGTTATCGAACACCACGCCACTGATGATGAAACCAGAGATAGAACCGGTACCGGTGGCAGCGCTTACGGAGCAGTTGGTTAACAGCAATTGTGTTGTTGTTGGAACAATGGTGCAAACTAACGACGCGGCGTTACCAGTAAGTTGGATTGAGCCAGTCGAAGCAATCGTTCCGATAAATGCCTTGATATCGGTTGCGGCAACCGTAATGCCAGCCGTATTAAACGCGGCACCAGTGACACCAATTGTGGCACTAAATGACGAACCGCCAAGGATCGAGAGGTTCTGGTTAAAACGATAGAGCAAGCCGACTGGGCCGAGTGTTTTCGAGGTGGCAGGCGAGCTTCCGAAGATTTGGGC
>JANLSL010000271.1:0-9710 GCA_031362385.1 Alphaproteobacteria bacterium
GCCGAGCGCATGGAATCGCCATTGGCCATCGGCTTGAAACGATCAGGCTCTTCACCACCCTCGCCGGTGTTAGATTTGGCACCAATGCGGTTCATCGCAATGGCCAGCGTGGTATGCGCTTCGCGACTGATGGAGCCGTACGACATCGCCCCCGAGGCAAAACGCTTCACAATGTCGGCCGCCGGTTCAACTTCACTCAGCGGAACGGCAACTGTAGCTTGCTTGAGTTCGAAAAGCCCGCGCAAGGTCATCAAGCGCTCGGACTGGTCGTTCATCAGCTTTGAGAATTCTTCGTAGGTGGCAAAATTCTTGGAGCGCGCGGCGTGCTGTAACTTGGCCACGCTATCGGGCGTCCACATGTGTTCTTCGCCGCGCATACGGTAGGCATACTCACCACCCGGATCGAGCGCATTTTGCAAATATTGCACATTACCAAATGCAAGTTTGTGGCGTTGCACCGTTTCCTGAGCAACCTCGGCCAAGCCAACGCCCTCAACTGCCGAGTGCGTGCCAGTGAAATACTTATCGATGAAACCTGACGCCAAACCAACCGCATCAAAAATCTGCGCGCCGCAATAAGATTGGAAGGTCGAGATGCCCATCTTGGACATCACCTTCAACATGCCCTTGCCCACGGCCTTGATGAAATTCTTATGGAGCTTCTCGTCAGTAACATCGGCTGCAACTTGATGGCCCCGCATGGCCGTCATGGTTTCAAATGCCAAATAGGGGTTGATGGCTTCTGCGCCGTAGCCCGCTAACGCGCAGAAATGATGGATCTCACGCGCTTCACCGGTTTCGACAACCAGGCCCGTCTCGGTGCGCAAACCCATACGAATGAGATGATGATGAACGGCGGCGACACTCAGCAGGGCCGGAATAGCAATGCGGTTGCGGCTGACGTTGCGGTCTGAAAGAATCAGAATGTTAAAGCCCTTCTCAACGGCTTCGTGGGCTTGTCCACACAGCTTTTTCAGCGCAGCATTCATGCCCTCAGCGCCATCGGCGGCGGGATAGGTCATATCGAGCGTTTGCGTCTTGAACGCCTCGCCGACCAATTCATTGATGCGGCGGATCTTGGCCAGCTGTGCATCGGTTAAAATGGGTTGGCGCACTTCCAAGCGCAAATGACCATCGGTGGTGTTCAGGCCAAGTAAATTAGGTTTGGGGCCTAACAACGACACCAGCGACATCACCAACTCTTCGCGGATCGGATCAATCGGCGGGTTGGTCACTTGAGCGAAGTTTTGCTTGAAGTACGAATACAGCAACTTTGGGTGGCTTGAGAGCACCGACAACGCAGCATCGCTGCCCATGGAACCGGTGGGTTCTTCACCAGCCCGCGCGACCGGCTCAAGGATGACGTTGAGGTCCTCTTGGGTGTACCCAAACGCTTGCTGACGATCGAGCAAAGTTTCGGTCGCGGTATGCTGCTCGGGTGCTATATCCCCTGGCAGGTCTTCCAACACAAACTGCGTCTTGGCCAACATCGCTTGATAAGGCTTGGCTGAAGCCAACGAAGCCTTCAATTCTGCGTCGTCGATAATGCGACCCTGCTCGAGGTCAATCAGGAACATCTTGCCCGGCTGCAAGCGCCACTTTTTCACAATTTTATGCTCAGGAATATCAAGCACGCCCGCTTCAGACGCCATCACCACCAGACCATCATCGGTCACGAGATAGCGCGCAGGGCGTAAACCATTGCGATCAAGTGTGGCGCCAATTTGGCGGCCATCGGTAAACGCAATCGCGGCGGGGCCGTCCCACGGCTCCATCAAAGCAGCGTGGTATTCATAAAAAGCTTTGCGGCTTTCATCCATCAGCGGATTACCCGCCCACGCCTCGGGGATCATCATCATCACCGCATGCGCCATCGAGTACCCACCTTGGACCAACAGTTCCAATGCGTTATCGAAGCTGGCGGTATCAGATTGGCCTTCGGCGATCAGCGGCCACAGCTTTTGTAAATCATCGCCCAGCAATTCCGACTTCATGGAATGGCGCCGCGCGGCCATCCAATTTAAATTACCGCGCAGCGTGTTGATCTCGCCGTTATGGCAAATCATGCGGTAGGGATGGGCCAACCGCCACGATGGAAAAGTATTGGTTGAAAAACGTTGGTGCACCAGCGCCAGTGCAGAAACCAAACGCTTGTCATGCAGGTCAGGGTAATAGGCCGCCAACTGCGGGGCCAAGAACATGCCTTTGTAAACGACCGTGCGCGATGAGAAGCTTGGCGCATAAAAATCTTTTAAGCCCGCGATCTTTTGGGCGCGCGCGGCGTTGGCAGTTTGCTTGCGGATGACATAGAGCTTGCGTTCAAAGTCATCACCCGCTTTTGTGGTGGGGCCGCGCGCGATGGCGATCTGGCGGATCCAGGGCTCGCAGGCCTTGGTGGTTTCGCCCAAGCTTGAATTATCACCGGGCACATCGCGCCACCCCAAAACCGTTTGTCCCTCGTCAGTGGCAATGGTCTCCATCAATTCAATGCAGATTTTTGCCACCGCGCGATCTTGCGGCAAGAACACCATGCCAATGCCGTAGTCACCCGCGGCGGGCAGCGTCACACCAAGGCTGGCAAACTCAGCGCGCAAAAAAGCATCGGGTATTTGGATAATAATTCCTGCGCCATCGCCCGCTAACGGGTCAGCGCCCACCGCACCACGGTGCTCAAGATTGGTCAGAATCTGCAGGCCTTGACGCACGATGTCGTGCGACTTCACGCCCTTGCTATGGGCAACGAAGCCGACACCGCAGCTATCATGCTCGTGGCGTGGGTCGTACAGACCCTGGCGCGGGGGCATGGTCATAGAGCAACAACTCCAACTCTTTAAATTCGCACTGAACATCACAGGCCAGCGTTTTCGAGTGAACACGCCGTGCTAGGATGCACTTCATCCCCGTTCCAACACTTTTTTGTCTGGGAAGTGAGCCGCCATATAGCAGCGATCTATCAATAGTCCAGATCATTATACCGTCAAGTATTTGATCGGCCGTTGTGTCGTGACGGCTGGATGACGGTGATTGTGTGGATATCTCTGTGGGCGCGCCTGTGAATTACCGCAGTTTTCCTGGCTTTTTCGCGCGCCTCTGGGACGGCGATCAACGCAAAAAAGCTGCGCGTTGCATCGGTAAGACCGAGAGCCACTATCGGCATGCTCGATTTGTGCAGAAGAAAATTGCGCGCGCTGCGTTTAACAGCCGTGGTTTTCAGAAAAGTTTACCTCGGCGCATTTCCCGATTCTCTCAAAGGCTCAACACCGGTTGGCGCGCGCATAAGCTCGTCGGGCGTCAAATCACGCGCCACACGAAAGCCCAACGAGTAGACGCCGTTGTCGGGTGATGGCGCACGGCTGCGATTTGCCGCGCGTAAATTTCCCGGGATTAAATTGCTAAACCCGCCGCCGCGGTCAAAGGCAATGCCGCACAGGGCAGCCGAACTCCACGCAGTACCATCGGCGGGCGCACCCTCAAAGGTGGCGTGGTAGCAATCGCCCATCCACTCCCACACATTTCCAACGGTATCATACAGGCCGTAGCCGTTGGGCTGGTACGACCCGACCTTCGCCGTGCCCAAGCCAACACCATCATCGCAATCAACGACGCGCCATTGGGGCACTTCTTTTTGAGCGCTGGCGTCGGCAACATTTCCATACGCACAAACGTCGTTTTCACCACCCGGAAATGCATACGCACTTTGCGTACCACCACGCACGGCGTATTCCCATTCTGCTTCGTTGGGCAGGCGATATTTATTGCCGGTGGTTTTACTCAGCCATTGGGCATACGAATCTGCGTCCCACCACGAAACGCAAACGACTGGATGCTCATCAGTTTGTGGAATGTTGGCGTCCTGCCATGACTTGCCCGGGACCATTTCCAACTTGGCGCCAGTCCATACCATGCACTGCGCGACCGGTTCGTAATCCGTGGCTTTGATGAATGCACCAAACTCACCGCGTGTCACTTCGGTGCGCCCCATGGCGAATGATTGTGCGATCATCACCTGATGGGCTGGCCCTTCGTCGGCATCGCGGTTGGGTTCGTCGTCGGGCGAACCCATGGTGAATGAGCCAGGCGGGATAAGCACCATTCTCGGGCATGTGGCGCAGTCTTGAACCGAGCGAATAACCGCCTGAGGCGGCGACATCGCGGTGCACCCGGCCACGACAGTGATCACCACCAAACCGAGGCAGAAGTCTCTTATATATGTCATGGCCAAACCTCCGTTGATGCACTCTCTGGTGCTCTTTGCCTCAGAGCAAGCCCAAACCCTGCGTGGCCTATATTGATCGCGGTTGACCTGACTGGCGTATCCAAAGTATCGACACCGCGCCCGGAGCTGCCATCCCCCCGCCCGGCCCTGGACCACGAACAATGTTGCGTATCGATAACCTCACCTACCGCATCGGCCCGCGCGTGCTGCTCGATAGCGCCAGTGCTGCCATCAATGCGGGGCACCGGGTGGGATTTGTGGGGCGCAACGGCACCGGCAAAACGACTGTCCTGAAACTGATCACTAAGACTTTGCAAGTGGACGGCGGCGATATTGAATTCCCCAGCCGGTGGCGCGTTGGCATCACCAGCCAGGAAGCCCCTCATGGCCCCCAAAGCCTGATCGACACGGTAATGGCTGCCGACAAAGAATTGGTAGCACTGTTGGCCGAAGCTGACACGGCAACCGACCCAGACCGCATTTCTGCTATTCACACCCGCCTGCACGATAAAGACGCATATACCGCCACGGCGCGCGCCGCACGCCTTTTAGCGGGCTTGGGCTTTGACGAAGCCGCCCAGCAAAAACCCTGCGATGATTATTCCGGCGGCTGGCGCATGCGCGTGGCCTTGGCAGCGTTGCTGTTCACACAACCTGACTTGTTGTTACTCGATGAGCCCACCAACCATTTGGACTTGGAAGCCACCATTTGGCTGGAAGATTATTTGCGCAGTTACCCGGGCACCATTTTGTTGGTCAGCCATGATCGTGGTTTGTTGAACCGCGTGCCCGAAGAAATTCTGCATCTCGAAAACGGCAAGTTGACGCTGTACCAGGGCGGCTACGACAGCTTCGAGAACACCCGGCGCATGCAGCTTGAGCAGAATGAAAAGCTGCGCGTGAAGCAAGATCGCCGCCGTGCGGAAATTCAGTCATTCATTGACCGCTTCAAAGCCAAAGCCTCGAAAGCCAAGCAAGCTCAGTCGCGCGTGAAAATGCTAGAACGCATGCGCCCCATCGCCGAGCACACCGAGGAAGGCAGCGTGAGCTTTATGTTCCCCTCGCCCGATGAACTCTCGCCACCCCTTTACAGTATCAACCACGTCACCTTGGGCTATGACGCGAAAGCAGTGTTGAATAACGTGCACCTGCGGCTTGATACTGATGATCGCATCGCGCTGATTGGCGCCAACGGTAACGGCAAGTCCACATTGATCAAGTTGTTGGCCGGCAAGCTTGAGCCCATGCTGGGCGAGGTCACCAAGTCGGGCAAGTTGCGGGTGGGCTACTTTGCCCAGCATCAGGCCGAAGAGTTAGACTTAAGTGTCACGCCACTGGTGGAAATGGCGCGCCGCCGCCCGCAAGACAGCGAGCAACAAATTCGCAATCATCTGGGCCGGTTTAATTTCTCCAAACCGCGCGCCGAGACTAAAATTGGAAATTTATCCGGTGGTGAAAAAGCGCGGTTGTTATTTGCTCTGATGACGCTGACCAAACCGCATATTTTGCTCCTCGATGAGCCCACCAACCATTTGGATATGGATTCGCGCCAAGCCTTGGTGGAGGCCATCAATACATTCGAAGGTGCGGTGGTGTTGATCAGCCACGATCCCCACGTGCTGGAACTAACGGTGGATCGCTTCTGGCTCGTGGACGGCGGCAAAGTCACGCCATTCGAAGGCGATATGGAAGATTACCGGGCACTTCTGTTGGGTACAAAGAACCCCAACAACGCCAGCTCAAAGAAATCGAACAGCCAAAGTGCGACACCTAAAAAAGAACAACGCCCTGCTTCGCTGAAGCCGCTGCAGATTAAATTGGAGAAAGCCGAAGAAGCTGTCATTAAGCTGAGTGCCGAGCGCGACCGGCTCAACCATGCCCTCACCGACCCCAAGCTCTACGAAGGCCAGAATGCTGAGCTGCTCAACATCCAAAGCCACTTGGCCCGCGTTCATACTGAGATCGAAAAGGCCGAAGGTGTGTGGCTCAAAATCCAGGAACAACTGGAAATGGCGCAAGAACGTTCTTAGCGCCTATGATTAAGCCGCCCAGTTTTCGACCCTCAAACCAGGAATATCGCGAAAGTCATCGCCATTGTTGGTGACCAGAACCGAGCTGGTGCTGATGGCGTGGGCTGCAATCATGCGGTCGTAGTCGCGACCTTTGACCCATCCGCATTGCGCAATGATTTGCCCGTAAGAAATTGCCGCAGCGGCATCGAACGGTAATACCGGAATATGCCGCAGAAGAATCTCTAATCGGATTTGCCGGACAGACGTGTCGTGCTTGCTCTTGTACAGCCCGCGCTGGAGTTCGGCGAGGCTGAGCGCCGAAAGCAAGACAGCGCCGCTATGCTCAGCCAGCTTATCGAGAACCGCGTCAGTGCCATCGCGCGCATGAATCGCGATATTGGTATCAATCAGGTACGCCACGACTTAGTCCCGCACCCGGTCAGGCATCTCGATGGGCTCACGCGTCTCAATCGCGGAGGGCTTCGGGGTAGTACGCAGAGCCGCGACAGCGTCCTTGAGATTTTGCTGCGCCGGGAAAATAGTGATCACGTCGCCCAGCCGCGTGATCGTCAACTCCACGTCCGTGTCGGCATAGGCGAACTCGGCAGGAATTCTGACCGCTTGGCTATTACCGGATTTAAAGACGCGCGTAGAAGACATATGCTGCTCCTGTGCAGTGCTAGCTTTGGGTATGTAATCTCAAAAAAAGCGCAGCGTCAATCCTTGTATATACATGCTTATAGAGCGCTCAAACTATTGAAGAAAAGAGGGAGGTAGTATGTTCGTGCGACTAACCCTGGCTATGGTCTTTCAAGTCGCCTTCACATCATTGCTTCTCGCCGCTGAGCCAACCTCCTCGTCAGCATTCTTTCGTGATCTGGCTGAAACCCGCGATTATTCATTGGGCCAACCGGTTTCGCCGAAGCTCACACCAGATGGAAAAACGGTGCTTTTTCTGCGCGGTGGGGCGCGTGACCCGGTCTTGCGGTTGTATGCGTTTGACATCGCCAGCGGTAAAGAGCGTGAGCTGATCACCCCGGCCCAAGTGCTGGGAAGTGCTGAGGAAAAAATTTCAGCCGAAGAAAAAGCGCGCCGTGAGCGGGCACGAGTCAGCGTGCGCGGCTTTACCACCTTCCAACTCTCCAAAGACGGCACGCAATTAATTGTTACGTTGTCGGGCAAACTCTATTTGCTGGCGTTGGCTGATTTGAAGCCTACCGCTTTGCCTGGCCAAAATTGGATTGATCCGCGCCTCTCCCCCGACGGCAAATTTTTGGCTGCCGTTTCGGGCAATGAACTCTATGTGATTGACCTGGCGACGAACGAATCTAAAGCAATCACGTCAGGGGCCAGCGCCACAGTGCATCATGGCGTTGCTGAGTTCGCGGCCCAAGAAGAAATGGACCGGCACGAGGGCTATTGGTGGTCGCCCGACAGCCGCCACATCGTCTACCAGGAAAACGATGAGGCTGGCGTTGAAGTGCGCTACATCGCCGACCCGTTGCAGCCTGACGCCAAACCCCAGGCGCAGTTTTACCCACGCGCAGGCACCGCCAACACCAAAGTACGTTTGGGCGTTATTGCGCGCGAAGGTGGGCCAACGCAGTGGCTTGAGTGGGACCGCGAGGCGTATCCGTATCTGGCGCGCGTGGTGTGGAATGAACGTGCAGCGCCCTTGACGTTACTTGTGCAAAATCGCGCACAGCAAAAACAGCTTTTGCTGAGTGCTGATCCGGCCACAGGCCAAACCAGCACCCTACTGACCGAAACCGATGACGCCTGGCTGAACCTTGATAAAGAGCCCATGCCGATCTGGTTTAAAGATGGCAAGCATTTCCTATGGACCACCGAGCGTAACGGCGCATGGCAAGTGGAATTGCGCAAAGCCACCGGTGCGGCTGTGCGGTCCCTTACACCACGCGGGTTTAACTATCGCCGGGTGCTTGCACTTGATGAAGCCCGTGGCCTGGTGATGGTTCAGGGTGCTGAAGATTCGCGGCAAACGCAGGTGTGGCAGTTTTCACTAAACGGCCAAGGCAAGCGCTTGACCAATGGAACAGGCAATCACAGCGCTGCTTTTAGCGTAGACCGCCAAAGTTATGTTCACAGCTATCAACTGATGGATGGCACCACTGGTGCTGAAATTGTGCGCAACGGTACAGTGATCGCCAAGCTGCCTTCTGTTGCAGAAAAGCCGCCCGCACTGCCGCAGGTCGAACTGACGCGCATCATGGGTGTGCGCAACTATGATGCCGCTATCGTGCGTCCGCGCGATTTTACACCCGGTCGAAAATACCCGGTGATCCTTTCGGTCTATGCCGGGCCCACAACAAAATACGTCAGCGCCAATTTACGCAGCTACTTCATCGATCAATGGATGGCAGACCAAGGTTACATCATCGCCCGCCTTGATGGCCGGGGAACACCGGGCCAAGGCCGCGCGTGGGAACGCGCGGTGCGCGGCAACTTCATCGACATAGCACTTGAAGACCAGATCGATGGCCTGAAAGCTTTGGGCGCCAAATACCCCGAGTTCGATATGGCACGTGTTGGTGTGAGTGGGTGGTCCTTCGGCGGATACTTCTCGGCCATGGCCACGATCCGCCGCCCGGATGTGTTCCGGGCAGGGGTGGCCGGTGCGCCGGTGGTGACGTGGGAGAATTACGACACTCATTACACCGAGCGCTACTTGGGCCTGCCCGCCGCAGCGCCCGAGGCCTACCGCGTCAGTAACGTGACAACCTACGCCAAGGATTTAAAGCAACCGCTGCTGATTATTCATGGCCTAACGGATGATAACGTGTACGCCCAACATAGCCTGCAACTGATCGATGCTTTATTTATGGCCGGAAAGCCCTATGAATTTATGCCCATGCTCGGCACCCATATGGTCAGCGACCCAGCTGTGCGCCAAAGCCAGTACGAGCGCATCATGGCGTTTTTTGGCCGTGTGCTGAGCCCTGCCCCCTAGCCATTCAGGCGTTGAGGCGGTTGACAAGCCCATGGCCCGTGGCCATGGTGCGCCCGCGCCGCGATACACCCCCCGGAGGGGTGGCCGAGTGGCTTAAGGCGCTGGTTTGCTAAACCAGTGTACTGGGAAACCGGTACCGAGGGTTCGAATCCCTCCCCCTCCGCCATCGGATGCAATATTTTTTTATTTATTAGGTTATGCGGTTTCTGCATTACCTGTACCCATCTCTGTACCCAGCCCGCGAGCTGAGATGCAGGGGTACTGGTGCTGGCCGCCGTGGCCGAAACACCGAAAACATAAAACGGCCGATGCTGCAATGCAGCGACCATCATCTGATGGATATTTGACCCTTTCTGATGGCTATACCAGCCGCAGGGTGGTCGCTCATTTTGGGGTGCAGCATACCGATCTCCTCACGAGATCATGTTCGGCGAACTCCGTGATGCACTTCAGACCTGAACTCACAGCCACAATGTTCTGGCCCGCCCACAGTTAGTCGGTGCGCACCGCG
>JANLSL010000284.1:0-3220 GCA_031362385.1 Alphaproteobacteria bacterium
CGCGTTCGCCAATGTATCGCCCACATCTTCTTTGGGGTCGACATTCTCACGCTTTGGTAACACAAAGCGTGCGCCAAAGTTTTCAGTGATCCACACCCCTTGGCCATTCACTGCCGCCGGGCCAATGGCGCCTTTCACGCTGCGCATGCGCCCTTCTTCTTCGCCACCGACGCTACCGTCGGGTGCGCCCATAATCGTCTGCTTCGACTTGTAATGGCGCGGTTTGCACGTTTCGGTATTGAAGGGGTTCACCCAGGTATCGGCGATAGCTTTGCCTTCAGCGTCTTTAAAGTACCCGGCCTCAGACATCAGTTGTTCTAACGCGCCGTCGGGCTTTACCGACAAGCGCTGAAAACTAAAGCCATCAATCATCATCACCTGTTGGGGAAGCTTGTCTTCGACCTTCAACCACACTGTGCCCGTGTACCACCACATGGCAAGTTTACCCTCGCCTGCACCACGCATGCGCGTATAGGCGCGGTACATGTCGACGGTTTTGGTTAGATCAAGCCCGAGCGACTTGGCCGAGGCAGCACTCGCCCCAACAGTGGTGATCGCAGTTGCTGCCGCAAGTGCTGTTCGCCGATTGATCCTGGATGTCATAGCGGTGCTCTCCGTTAAAGTTTTAGCCCTTCTTGATGCCTCGAATAATGGCATTGGGCATGAAGGCCTCATCGAAATCCATGCCCGTGGGCGGCGGAAAGCCCATGCGCAGCACAATCAGATCAAGCTTCGGGCTTATCCAAATGCGCACCTTGCCGCCACCATCGAAGTAGAAAAGATCATCAGCCGCGAACGGCTCAGAGTGGGTGTTGTGGAACGATGGCGGGAATTTAGGTACGTAAGGGCGCAACTTTTCGAATTTGGCATCGACCCAAATATGCAAACCGTAATTTGGGTTGACGGGTGAGCCCTTTTTCATTTCAACCACCCAGCCGGTTGGCAAAATTTGCGTTCCATCTGGCGCTTTGCCGTCTTTCATCAGCAGGTGTGCCACCCGCATCCAATCCGACGGAGCAGCCAGAAAACAACAATAGGAAATCACGTTGCCATTGTAAGGCTTGTCCATCCGCAGCGCGCCGCGCTGTGCGCCAATCGGTCGCCACAGTTTTTCGGACAGATATTTATCAAAGCGCACACCGGTCGCCCGCGTGATAATCAACCCCAACAGTTGCGTGTTCACATTGTTGTGGCTAAACGCTGATCCCGGCGCATCGACAAGTTTATGTTTCAGCGCAGCCCCCGTGACATCACTGCCTTCGACCATTTGCAAACCGAGATTGGCCACAGGATCAGTATTGCGCGGGTCGGCATCCTCAATGCCAGAGGTGTTCCACAACATTTGGCGAATGGTGATTTTACCGCGCCGGTCAGCTTTCCATTCACTGATGTAATTCTCGACCGGCTCATCAAGGCTTTTAATTTTGCCATCGGCCAGCGCAAAGCCGATCAAAATTCCATGCAGCGTTTTCACCCACGAATGTGAACTGATGGCCGAAGTTTCGGTGTAGCCATCCATATAGCGCTGATAACGAATTTTGCCCTTATGATAGACAATGAATGCCTGCGTCTCGCGCGCGAAGGCATAGCTGGCGGCCTTTTCAATCGCTGCGGGGTCGATGGTGGCTTTTTCATTTTTTGCAGCACTGGGTAAATACGCTCGCAAGCCGCCATCAACCAGCGCCATTGGGTTGTACCACTCTTGACCCTGCCGGAATTGCGATTGGTCGGGCATGTTGGCGTAGCGATGCCAGAAGTTGAAATCTTGCGCCTCAACCTCTTTCACCCAGTCAAGTTTCTTTTGAATAGCTTCGGGTGTCATAGGCGCTGGCGGTACTGCTTGTGCGAAAGCCAAGCACGGTAACACTGATAAACTTAAGATGAGCTTCTTCACGTGATGGTTCCTTATTTCTTCGCTGTTGCTTTGACCCAAGTGCTCGGGTCTTGCCAATTGCCTTTGCCTTTATATGTCGTCACATCAGGGTACGCATACACAGGCCGCGTCCATACATAGTCCTCGCGCTTCACCGGAAAGCGCAAGCGCGGCAAGCCCGCGTAGGGTTGATCTTTGACCATTTTATGCGTGAGAATGAAATCAGGCGCTTGACCTTTTTCGACCCACGCTTCCAGAGCGATCACGGGGTCAAAGCCATCGGCACCGGGCCCACGCCGACAATGCGCCATGCCAGGAATCATGAACAAACGAAAAAAGTCGCGCGTGGCTGTGGGCCCGCCCATGGTTTTGGTGGCGGTTTCGTAATAGTCGACGCTCAAGCCCGGTGGAATTTCAGCATCATCCCAGCCGTGGTACATAATGAGTTTTTTGCCGCCAGCTTTGAATTTGCGCAGGTCCGGGTTCTGCGCGTTGTAGATCGTTTCAGTCAACATCAGGCGCGGCGGGTCGCGGTCCCAATCAAAGGTCATGGGGTCATAGTTTGGTCCTGGGTCGTTGAAAAACGTCAGGTACTGCGTGAACTGATAAATCATCGACTGACGATTCAATATCGCGCCATTCGTCTTCGTGCCATCGGGTTTGGTGGGGCCAACAAATGGTGGCACCCATTCGTATTCTGAGCCGCGCGACATGCCACCCGCAAAAATTTTCTCACCTTTCGAGTTGTGCGCACCATCATAGATGCGGTTCACAACACCGACTTCAGCCGCTGTTAAGCAGTTTGCAGTCTCTGCGCCTTTGCACTGCATTGTCTCGGGTTTGAAATGACAGCGGCGCGGATCTTGCAGAATGTTGTCCTTGGCGCCATCCAACATGTCGCACTGGGCCATCACCGCATTGCGAATGAGCGGGATTTTACGCGCGTCTAAAATGGGTTTGCCGTCTTTGTCGGCGTTGGCCCTCGCACTCCATAATAAGTGCAACGTGCCGTCGCCGATTTCATTGAGCACCGGCGCGCCCGCAACAATGCCATCAAAATCGTAAGGGAAACGCTGCGCTTGCACCATGCCTTGGCGCCCACCCGTCGAGCAGCCATTAAAATAGGAATAGCTGGGTGGCGTGCCGTAATACGCGCCAACAATGGCCTTCGCTGCCGTGGCCACGACATGGGTGGAACGATAGCCAAAATCGATTTCAGCTTGGATGTCGTTGTAGGCCCAGGTGGCAATGAAGGCGGCACCCGCATGGCCCATATCAGTGTTCACGACCGCGTAGCCGCGCACGAGGGAATCTTCGGCGGCCTCCATATTCAAAGCACCGCACATG
>JANLSL010000328.1:0-4627 GCA_031362385.1 Alphaproteobacteria bacterium
CTGCGGCGATGACTGATAACGCAAATGCGCCGCCGAAGATCATCGGCATTGATCCTGATTTGGCCTGTTCTTCCGTCAAGCCCGCCAAAGCCATCCATTTTTTACCAAACACGGGCGGGGCGTACCAAATCGCCCCAAGGACGAGCGATGATGCGCCAGCAACCAAGACCGCCAACCAATTGAGTTCCATTTTCGTCTCCCCTTTTTGTTTAAACGTTAACGAGTTCCGCGCGGGCTTGCGTCGCAAGCAAGTCGATGTGCTGACGCAACGTCCCAACATTTCTGTCGAAGTAGCCTATGTCCCGATAGGATCGTGCTTGCATCACAGCCCCTTCCATTACGGTCAGGATGTATTCGGCTAAGGCACGTTGATTTGCACTGCTGGGCAGCCGATTTTTAGCTGCATCCAAACAACCCTCAATGGCTGTTGTCCAGTTTGCAAAATTCGCCGCAAGCAACTCGCGCACTTTTGGGTCGGGCTCGTGCAGCTCAAGCGCCAGGTTGCCGATGGGGCAGCCAAATGAAAAGTCTGTTGTTAAAAGTTGGGTGCGGTAGGCGTTCAGCAACGCGAAAATTTTCTCGATGGGGTCGTCGATGCCGTTCCAAGCAGGCTGCAGCAGCCACGTGTCAATCTGGTCGCGATAAAACTCGAGCACGCCGATGAGAACGTCCTGCTTGCCGGGGAAGAAGTGGTACAAGCTGCCGCTATGAATTTGCGAACGACTGAGAATGTCGGCAACAGAGGTCGAGCCATAACCCTTGTCCCAAAACAGCTCCATCGCCGTCATGATGATCTTGGTGCGGGTATCAGGGCTCATGGTCTTTGCCTTCGGATGTCTGAGGCACACTTTAAACTTGATTGATCATTCAATCAAGTTTAAATCCATAAACGAGATAGGACTATGACCCTGGGTACATATGAGCGGAGGTTCGCCTTGGATTTCTTGATCAAAGCATCACTGGCTTGCGGCCTTGTCTTTGGCTTCAGCATAGTTGCACACGCGCGTGTCAGCCCCAACCAGGCGGGAGGGTTTACGGTTTCACATGTGGCCACTGTGGCCGCGAGCCCCACGGGGATCTGGGCCCAGATGGTTCATCCCGAGCTGTGGTGGAGCAAGGCCCATAGCTGGTCTGGAGACGCGGCCAATTTATCATTGAACGTTGGGCCGGGCGGGTGCTTTTGCGAAAAACTTCCCGGTGGTGGTTTTGCCGAGCACGCCCGCGTGATTTTTGCAGCACCTGAAAAAATGCTGCGGCTCTCGGGTGGGCTTGGTCCACTCCAAAGCGAAGCTGTAGCAGGGACGTTGACGATGAGCCTTAAGGCCGACCCTGCGGGCGGCACGGTCATCGACTTTGCTTACGTAGTTGCGGGTGCTGCACGGTTTGATCTCGCTGAAATATCGGCGGCAGTGGATGGGGTGATCGGCGAACAACACAAACGGCTCGTTGATTTAATCACCAGCCGTAAACCAGAATAATCGATCCGGTATTTAAGATATTCAACTATTAAGGGTAAATTAGTTAATATCTCACCTGTTATTCACCTGTTACGGCAGGTGGAGCAGGTGAGGCCAGCCCTTCCTCACCGGCTGGTAATTGAGGCCCTCAGAGGCTATATCACCGGCCACATTTTAGAGGTTTACGATGGCGACGGCGTTGAAGTGGAACCGCGATAGTTGGCGTACGAAGCCAGTCCAGCAGGCCCCGGTGTATCCGGACAAGGCCGCGCTGGAGGCTGCTGAAAAGACCCTGCGCAACTACCCGCCGCTCGTGTTCGCCGGTGAGGCGCGTCGGCTGAAAGCCGCATTGGCGCGCGTCGCTGAGGGCAACGCTTTCCTGCTGCAAGGGGGCGACTGTGCCGAAAGCTTCGCTGAGTTTCATCCCGACAACATCCGCGACACCTTCCGCGTTCTTTTACAGATGGCCGTGGTGATGACGTTCGGTGCGGCCATGCCCATCGTCAAGGTCGGCCGCTTGGCAGGCCAGTTCGCTAAGCCGCGCTCGGCGGCAACAGAAATTATCGACGGCGTCGAGTTGCCCTCCTATCGCGGCGACAACGTCAATGGCATGGACTTCACAGCCCAGGCCCGCACGCCCGACCCCGCACGCATGGTGCAGGCCTACAATCAATCGGCCGCCACGCTGAACTTGCTGCGCGCCTTTGCGCAAGGTGGCTATGCTGACCTGCACAAAGTTCACCAGTGGACGCTGGGCTTTGTCAAAGACGAAGTGCAGGTTGAGAAGTATCGTCGCTTCGCCGATCGTATTCAGGAAACATTGGGGTTCATGGAAGCCTGCGGGCTGACCGGCGAGACTGTGCCGCAAATTCGCGAGACCGAGTTTTACACCTCGCATGAAGCGTTGTTGTTGCCTTACGAAGAAGCGCTGACCCGCATCGATTCAACCACCGGCCAATGGTACGCCTGCTCGGCGCACATGGTGTGGATCGGCGAACGCACCCGCCAACTGGACGGCGCGCATGTTGAATACTTCAAGGGCATCAACAATCCCATCGGCGTGAAGATCGGCCCGACGGTGAAGCCCGATGAGCTGCTGGCGCTGTGCGATGCCCTCAATTCAAAGAACGAGCCAGGCCGCCTGACACTCATCACTCGTATGGGTGCTGAGAAGGTGATGGAAAACTTGCCCGCCCTGATCCGCGCCGTGAAGCGCGAGGGCCGCAATGTGGTGTGGGTCTGCGACCCGATGCACGCCAACACAATGAAAAGCAACACCGGCTACAAAACCCGTCAATTCGACCGCATTTTAGCCGAGGTCAAAGCGTTCTTCGGTGTGCATGGCGGCGAAGGCAGCTATGGCGGCGGTGTGCACTTTGAACTCACTGGCAAAGATGTGACTGAGTGTGTCGGCGGTGCCCAGGCAATTACGGAAGCACGGTTGGGTGATCGCTATCACACCCACTGCGACCCGCGCTTGAATGCGAGCCAGGCGTTGGAACTGGCGTTCCTGATTGCCGAAATGCTGAAAGACGAACGCGCCCGGGTCTTGCAATCGCGCAAGGATCAAGTCGTGGCTGCGCAGTAGCGGCGTCAGCGCTACAGCCTGTCATGACCAATACTCTTAAAATTGCCCTCGCCCAAATCGACCCAACCGTCGGCGATATCGCTGGCAACGTTGCGTTGATCCGTGCGGCGCGCGCCGAGGCGGCAAAATCAAATGCCGATTTGGTGGTTTTCCCCGAACTGTCCATCTGCGGCTATCCGCCTGAGGATTTGGTCTACCGGCCTGCGTTTTTGGAGGCTGTCTTTAAAGCCGCCAACGATTTAGCTAACGACACTGCTGATGGCGGCCCAGCGTTGATTGTCGGCGCACCCTGGCGCGGTGAAGGCAAGGACGCGGGCAAAACATTCAATGCTGGTTTGGTGCTTGATGGCGGCGCCATCTCAGCCGTTCGGTTCAAACATCATTTGCCCAACTACGGCGTGTTTGATGAACAGCGTGTGTTCGATACCGGCCCAGCTCCGGGCCCGGTTGTGATACGCGGGGTACGCTTTGGGTTGATGATCTGCGAGGACATGTGGTTCGAAGACATTGCTGAAACCTTGGCTGAGTCTGGTGCGGAGATATTAGTGATCCCCAATGGCTCGCCGTTCGACGTTGAAAAGCCCGACGTGCGGCTTAATCATGCAGTTGCGCGTATATCTGAAACCAACCTGCCGCTGATTTATGTGAACCAAATTTGTGGCCAAGATGATTTGGTGTTCGATGGCGCGTCGTTTGTGCTCAATGCTGATCGCAGCTTGGCGGTGCAAATGCCAGCCTGGCGCACGGGCCTGACGATCACCACCTGGACCAAAGATGCCAAGGGCTGGATGTGCGCAGCCCAAACGCCGTCTAAGCCCTATACACGCATGGAAAACATTTACCGCGCGCTGATGCTGGGTCTGGGCGACTACGTGCGCAAAAACAAATTCCCCGGCGTGGTGCTGGGCTTGTCGGGCGGCATTGATAGCGCCATTTGTGCTGCCATTGCTGCTGATGCGCTGGGGCCTGATAAAGTTCACTGTGTGATGATGCCATCGCCCTACACCAGCCAAGAAAGCTTGGATGATGCAGCAGCCGTGGCGAAGTATTTGGGTGTGAAACTTGATACCATCAACATCGGCCCGGCGATGAAGGCCTACGACGAAATGTTGAAGGGCGCGTTTACTGGAACAAAAACCGACATCACTGAGGAAAACCTCCAATCACGCGCGCGCGGCATGGCGCTGATGGCGCTGTCGAATAAATTCGGCAAGATGGTGCTGTCCACCGGCAACAAAAGCGAAATGTCGACAGGGTATGCCACGTTGTATGGCGATATGTGCGGCGGCTATGCGGTGCTGAAGGACGTTTACAAAACCACCGTGTTCGCGCTGTCTAAGTGGCGCAATGCCCACAAGCCCGAAGATGCGTTGGGACCAGTGGGCTTGGTGATGCCCGACAACGTCATTACCAAACCACCCACTGCGGAACTCAAGCACGACCAAAAAGACCAGGACACACTGCCGCCCTATGATGTGCTTGATGCTATTCTTCATGGTCTGATCGAAGACGCAGAAGGTGTAGCCGCAGTTGCTGCGCGCGGGTTTGATGCGGCTACCGTGCGCCGGGTCTATAAAATGCT
>JANLSL010000354.1:0-4591 GCA_031362385.1 Alphaproteobacteria bacterium
GCGCACATGATCCAGGCAATACATCACGTAATCTGACAGCGTACGGTCTTTTGGTGCGCGGTAAACCCCAGGTGCTGCACAGCCTGCCCAGGCACACAGGCAAGCTGAAGTGGCCTGTGCCGGGGAGGCAATCGTGGTAAATGTTGGTTTCAATCGTGACATGTGGCAACTATCTCGCCCTGTTCATTTTCTTCCAATCTTGTTTCTTGGGCAGCTTTGTGCTTCGTCTGGGCTAGCGAATCATTTTCTGGAAGGCGAACATGGGCCAGTACCGCGACCGCATTGCCGCCAAACTGGGGGCTGCCTTGCAGCCGACTCAAATCGACATTTATGACGATTCCCATCGTCACGCTGGCCACACGGGTGACAACCCCGACGGTCATGGCGAGACGCACTTTAAGGTTAGCGTCGAATCAGCAGCCTTTGTCGGGAAATCGCGGGTTGATCGTCAACGCCTAGTTTACGGCGTGCTGGCGGCTGAGCTGAAAGAACGTATCCATGCACTCGAACTGGTGCTGCGCGCACCGGGCGAGAATTAAGCGCCGGTCTGTGTCTTTTCACCGCCCGCAAAGAACTGCGGAAACTCACGCTGTACAATCGGGCCAGTCGCATCCCAGGCATGGCATGTATCGATCAGTGGTGGTTTGATCTTGATTTCCCGGCGTGGCGCTTCGCTCATTTTGGCAAATCGTTTTCCGGCGATTGTTTGAAACGCGGTAGTGGCAATGGGCCCTAACAACTCGACGAGATGGACACAGCCCTTGATGCCGCCAAATTTTTCTTTCACCGTCTTGGTAAATCCCGGCGTCATGCGCAGACCAACAAGGTCTTTGAAGGTCGGTGTAATGTTAGGGCAGATGCGGAACGGTGAAAAATCGGTCACCGCCACTGCATCAATAATAGTCATGCGGTCATCGTAGGTAATACGAAAACCCATACCGTGCAGGGGTTCGCCCACCGGTACTTGGCCACGGTCGCGGTTGGGGAAACTGTATGATTTGATGTCGGTCATCCAGGCGTCAATGTCCCAGTGTCCGTCGGCGCGTTCATAGCCCTCGCATGTGATGGTGCGCGTGTGCAGTAACTTACGTTCGGTCGTGGCAACGGGCAGTGGCATAGGTTTGATCCCGGAAAATACCCAAGGGCCCCGCAAGCGCAGGGCACCTATCATTTAGGTGAGAACGCGACCTCTGGGTAGGGCGTTTTATGGGGACGCGTTATGCGCTAATCGACTAGCTTAGCTTAGACTCATGTCGTGCCGTAATTCTCGCCATAGATAAAGGCGTTGCGGTCTTTGAGGTCTTGTTCCAGCTCGGTGTTGTAGACGGCGTAAAGATCACGCACCGAGACCATACCGACAACTTGATGTCCCGCGACTACCGGCAAGTGGCGATAATTGTGCTCGCGCATCATGCGGATGGCTTCTGAGGCCTTGTCGTTGGGACCTAATGTGTCGGGGTTTGCCGTCATAATGTCGCGGGCCAGCGTGGTATCGGGGTTCAGGCCTGCGGCGATGACGCGTGTGGTCATGTCACGCTCGGTGATGATTCCAACCAGCCGCTCGGTCTCCATAACAACGACTGCTGCTATTTTACGGTCGCGCATTATCCGCGCAATGCTGCGCACCGTTTCGCCAGGCGCAACACTATGAATGGTTTGGCCATTGATTACGTCGGGTACAATCTTGCGTTCCACCACGGCTCTCCCTGTTCAAATTATTGAACGGTACCGTTGAGTCCCTGACTTAATTTACAAGGGATCGCAACAGACCCCGCAGAAAAGACTGTGCGCGCGGGTGCGGTGGTGGTCAAGGGCTTGGTTAACCTGTTGATTAGGCCGCTTTATCGGTCTGCGGTAGGGTGCCGCGCGCTGGGGTCATACGAACGAGGGTGAGCTGATTGCGTTGACGCCGCATCACTTCAAACCTGAATCCGTGGAACAGGAACTTCTGCCCAGGCTCAGGGATCGTGCGGGCTTCATTCAAAACTAAACCAGCAACTGTCGAAGCTGTATCGTCGGGCAAATCCCAATCGAGTTCGCGATTGATATCGCGCAGCGTGACGCTGCCATCAACCAAATACGATCCGTCGGTTTGTGGGCGAATGCCGGCCACAGCAATGTCGTGCTCATCGCGGATGTCACCAACGATTTCTTCAATAATATCCTCGAGTGTGACAATGCCCATCACTGCGCCATACTCATCGACAACCAGGGCGAAATGCTCACGTCGCGCGCGGAACGAATTGAGCTGATCAAGAAGTTTTGTGGTATTAGGTATAAACCATGGCGGCGTTGCCAAGGCCACAACGTCGACGCGTTCGTTTTTGCCATCGGCCGAGTCTATCGCACGCAACAGATTCTTTGCATGTAATATGCCAACAATATTATCAGGCTGATCGCGCCACAGCGGAATGCGCGAGTGGGGGCTTGCTGCAACTTGTTCGATAATATCGCTAATCGGCAAGTCAGCCTCGATCGTGATAACTTTCTTACGGTGAACAATGATCTCACCCACCTCAACATCGGTGAGGTCCAGCACGCTGCGCAGCATCGCGCGTTCGTGTTTAACCTCCTCCTTGATGGTTTTTTCGGCCATCTGTAATTCGATGGCGCCGCGCAACTCAGACAAGATTTGCTGGGCGGTGCGCGTGCTGTCGGTATTCACGCGAAAAAGGCGTAAAGCACCTTTCACGAAGAATTCAACGGCGACATTAAAGGGCAGGAAAATGGCAACGAGTGCCGACATGAATCCCGAGCAGCGCAACGCAACAGTTGTGGTGTGCAATAACGCATAGGTTTTAGGCAAGATCTCGCCGTAGACCACAATCAATGCTGTCATGAGTGCGGTCGCATAAACAACACCATCATTGCCAAAAATCTCAATCATCAAGCTGGTCGTGAGGGCGGACGCCAGAATATTGACAAGAATATTTCCCAGCAGAACAGTTGAGATCATGCGCTCGCGTTGGTTCAGCAGTTTCATTGCGGTTTTGGCGCGCGCGTCCCCGGCTTCTTTCAGCTGGTGTATTTGCGCTTTTGACACGGCCGTGAGCGCCGTTTCAGCGGCAGCCAGCAAGCCACCGACGGAAATCAGAATCAATACTGTTATCAGAATCGTGATCATCTTGGTCTCACTGGGTCTGTGGGTCGTTCAAGCAAGGGAAGAATAATCAATTCCGCAACGCATCCATCAGGGCTTCGCGCAACGTCGACAGCGGTACATCAGTTGTGATGAATGCTTTGCCGATGCCGCGCGCCAGAATAAATGTGATGGCGCCATCCTGAACTTTTTTATCCAGCGTCATATGAGCCATCAACGTTTCTGGCGTTATTTTGCCCTTTGGCCCTGTCGTGGGCGGGCTGACCCGCAGGCCGATCTTGGCAAGATGAGCCTTGGCGCGGGCTGCATCGGCAGCTGGGCACAGTCCAAGGCGCACGGACACATCAAAAGCCATCACCATGCCCATCGCCACGGCTTCACCATGCAGGAGGCGATCACCGTAGCCCATTTCGGCTTCGAGGGCGTGGCCAAAGGTATGGCCCAAGTTTAACAGCGCGCGCGCGCCAGACTCTTTCTCATCTTCAGCGACGATTTTTGCTTTGGCACGGCAACTGGTGGCAATGGCAGTGATCAGCGCTGCTTGGTCGCTGACATTAGGGGTGATAGCTGCGGTCGCGTTCGTTTCAAGCCAGGTAAAAAATTCTGGGTCATTAATCAGGCCGTACTTCGCGACCTCGGCATAGCCTGCCAACATTTCGCGGTGGGGCAATGTGGAAAGGGTGTTGGTGTCGGCCAACACCAGACGCGGTTGATGGAACGTGCCAACCAGGTTCTTTCCGGCTTTGGTGTTGATGCCCGTTTTGCCACCGACCGAGCTATCGACTTGCGAAAGAAGTGTTGTTGGAATTTGGATGAAGTCGACACCGCGCAGCAATATCGATGCTGCAAAACCTGCGAGGTCTCCAACCACACCGCCACCGAGCGCGATAATCATTGTCTTGCGCTCGCACTTTGCGGCCAACATGGCATCGAGCACGTGGGCGAGATGATCGAAGTTTTTGCTGGCTTCACCTGCGGGAACAATCACGTGGTCGGTTCTGATGCCCAACCCTGACAGCGAGGTGGCCAGGGGGCTTAAGTAATGTGTGGCGACATTTGAGTCGGTGATGACGAAAACACGTTTTTGACGCAACACAGGGGTAATCAGTTCACCCGCGCGTTCGATCAATCCACGCCCGATGATGATGTCATAGGAGCGCGCGCCCAAATTCACCCTGACGGTGGTTGTCCCATCGCTTGCATTTCCATCGGGGCTCATCGCGGGCATCTCATGACGCGGTTCATGGTACTGTGGCCAAGGTTGTTCCCAAGTGCTTTTCAAGCGCTTCAAGTGCGCGGCTTGCAGTCACATTGGGATTATCGATACCGGTGTCGACCGCCACGTCAGCTTCGGCATAAATCGGATACCGGGTGTCCATCAAATTTTGTAACGTTTCACGGGGGTCGCCGCTATTGAGCAGCGGACGATGCGAGCGGCCTTTGGTGCGCGCAACCAAGGTATCCAGCTCAGCGCGCAGCCACAGCGATGCA
>JANLSL010000379.1:0-3592 GCA_031362385.1 Alphaproteobacteria bacterium
CAGAAGTTTTGCCACCTGGGTCTGGGTCAGTTTGCGGTTGGCGATGACCTGAAGCAAACGGATACTTAGGTCCGACCGCGCCTTCAACATATCGGCGTTGGGCAGGCCGAAGTGCGCATACATATTGCCGGGCATGGTCACAAACTCCATGCCGCCAATAGTTTTCTTTTTCATAGTTTTTGGCTTGGTCATTATTGGCCTGGTCATTATGAGTGTCCTCGCAGATGTCGCATCAGTACGTCGTAACGCTTCTTGAGCGTATCAAGTTCCTCTTTTGGCGTGGCGATGCCGCTTTTTGACTTCTTTTTAAATGCACCGATCACCCACAATGCGCCATCAGGCGCTTTGACAATGGCAATGGTGCGAAAGGTCTGCTTATCGCCGCGCGTCGTGATTTGAGCTGTCGAAGGCCCAATCTCAGTCATCCAACGTATGTCTAAGTCCTCGGGCCATAAATCGGCAGCCAGTTCGCCAATGGCATCAAGGACTTCGATTTGAACGCTTTCGGGAAACTCTTTCCGAAACCGCTTTTCCGCCGCTTTAAGCCACGTAATTTGGCGCATGACCAATATTATAACCAAATGGCTATAATATTGGAAGGCTATTTTTGCGCACCACGGTCATCGGGCTTGCCAGAAACCGGCTCGCAACTTCAAACGGAAATCACTCTCAACTCGTCAGCCTCGGGCTTCGACCCGAGGGTCCAGGATCTTTGTGCGTTGCGTGAATTGCTATAATGTTCGTGATTAGTGTTCCGATTGATCAGGAGCTAAAGCAATCGATGAAAGTATCTGATCGGCAAGTTTTTCACCCTCGCCACCCTCGGGTCCTGACCACTTTAGCGTAAAGCCGATCATTGATTTCTTATGGAATACATCAAGAATGGCTAGATTTTGAAGGGCCTCTCCTTCGTACCAAACCGACCTCGCGAGCATTGCCCGGTAACGATTCCCAACTTGGTCACCACTGACCAATCCCGCTCCTTTCACTTTGCGATTCTGAATGTCAAAAATGAGCGCGCGATTCATGTTTGTAAGCCAATTAATCCACTCAGCTCGACTCATTTTTTGGATCGTTTGAACATACTTCTCGCTTTCTGAAGCTGCTGTGCCCTCCGTGTTACCCGTCCCGATGTTTATTTCAATTCCTTGCCCTGGGAGCAGAGTGATCTTGCCGTCTGACGGAATCAGTGACGATAAAGACTTTGTTTCTTCCCAGTTTACTTCCGTACTGTGGCCTTTGACCGTAGTTTCAGGCGGGATTGATATCATGATGTCGTCGAAAACGACTATGCGCAATGTCTCTGCGCCAAATGCATTGGATATATAAAGCACTACAAGTATCGCAGCGAATTTTGAGAGCAAATACCTAGTCATGCTGATTGCTCGCGTTTTTAATGCGAACTGATGAAAAGATTTCGGTGGCGAGTTTTTCAGATGAACTTCCTCTTAGGCCTGTCCAATCCAGATTAAAGCTGACAATGCCGTCCTTATGGAAGATGTCTAAAGAAATTCTTGAATACTTCGCCCCGTCTTTTGTCCAGGCTGATTGCGCGGAAATTGTTCGATAGCGCCCACCAATTCGATCTCCACTAGCAAAGGCAATGCCATCAGAGCCTTCAGTTCGAGCTTGTTCTAGAAACGTTGCTCCTGCGCGGGCTTGAAACAATAACCATTCCAATCGGCTATAGGCGTTCGTGCGCCTGGCTGTAGCAAAGTCGTCACTTATGCAAACAGAAAATTTAACATTGTTGTCAAGGACGATCTCTGTCGTAACGCCGCGCTCAGCAAGATCAGCTAGGGAACCGATGTCTGCTAATTTGGATGCTGCTCCTGCAATCTTAACGACTGCTTTCTCAGGGAGGCTGAGAGCGATATCGTCACTTGCAATGACGTCAACCCAGCCTGCTGCTTGAGCAAATCTTGGCATGAAAGCGATCAAGAGTATGATGGTTCTGTAGCTCATGTTTTGCCTGTGATTGAATTGCCAGCTCTGTCTAATTTCTGTTTCACAAAAAATTATTCGGCCAGATGATGCTGCGCCACATGTGCGCCACCGGGCTGGCGTCGAACCCTAAGCCTTCTTTGGGTTGGCGGAAGTTCCGCCCGATGATGTCGGTGAAGGTTTCCACCTGCACTTTAACGGTTGGGTCAAACGCATAAAGATCATTCAGCGTGATCAGGCGCGCGGTCATGTACCATTTGTGTTTACGCGCCTTTTCATAGTCGGCCACCACGTAAGGTTCGGGCTTAAAGTCAGGTCCAAACAATCGCACATATGACTTGGGGTATTCGTAGCCCACCGCAGGGTCGGCGAAAAAGCGCAACGACTGATGCGCGCGGATGGCCCAGCTCACCTCGACGTCAACATAAGGCTCAACCAGTTGCGCGCCCCAATAGCCGTGGTCGGTACGGATCAGCGCACCCACGGCCATGTCATGCAGCAAACACGCCATCACAATTTTTTCAGGGTGGCCGTTTTTGAGGGCGAGGTTAGCACTTTGCAACAAATGACTGGCGGGTGCGAACCGCAGTTTGAAGAAATCCATCAACGTCGGGGCGGCAGGCATTTGGGGCAGGCGCGGGTCGTCGCCCATCAACATGCGCCCAGCACCTGGCATTTCATCAGGGCCATTGTTGCGTATGCGCTCGCCCGCGCCTGCGACGTTGCACATCCACGGCAAGCCAACGCCAGGTTCCAGGACGGCTTTATCGAGCGCTGCACTCATTTGTTGTTCGAGTGCGTCGGCGCGTTCAGACATCGTCAGTGCCGCACCCCCCAGTGCTGCGGCTGATATGAAATCCCTGCGTTCCATGGCTTGCCCTTTGCTGCTGTGGAGCAATAATAGCTGATATTCATATGCGCCGTGAGGGCAAACCACGCCGGTTCACGTTGCGCCAGCCCCTTGCGCCTGCTACCAAAAACGAGAACTGCCTCGGAAAGTACATCATGGATCCCACCCCAGCCATTCAAGCCGCTCAGGATTTATTGCTGATCTGCGCCGTGGTGCTGACGGTGGGCGCGGTCAGCGGGTTTGTGGCGCGCAAAATCGGCATCCCCGACATTGTGTTATTTTTGCTGATCGGCATGTTGCTTGGCCCGGCTGGTGCCAATGTCATTACCACCAAAGCAGAATCCACCGTCAGCCAACTGGCACTGCTGTTTGGCGCGGCTTACATTTTGTTCGATGGCGGTGCCACGTTACGTTTCAAAGTGCTCAAAGAGGTGTGGATTACCATTGTAGTCATTGCCACCCTTGGCGTGGTGCTGATGACGGGCCTCACCGCGTGGGCGGCGTCGGTGTTCATGGGCTTGCCGCTGATGACAGCGTTATTGCTGGGCGCGGTGATTGCCTCCACCGACCCAGCGACGCTGGTGCCCATATTTAAACAAGTCAAAATCAAAGCGCGCTTGACGCAAACCGTGATTGCTGAATCTGCGTTGAACGATGCCATGGGCGCGATACTGACATTCGCCATACTGGGTGTTGCGGTCAGTGGGATGGGCTCATTCTCGGTGGCAGGGTCATTGCTCGACCTGTTGCGCGAAGCCGGTGTGGGCCTGCTTGTCGGTGGCATCGTTGGGTTGGCTG
>JANLSL010000407.1:0-3372 GCA_031362385.1 Alphaproteobacteria bacterium
CAGCCAAACAACTGGACGTGGCGACAACCAATAAGACCCAGAGCAACTTCATCGGGTTACACCCTATCTTGTGTGGTATCGACGCAGCATAAACGACCCTGCAGCCAGCCGCTAGGTCGGCATCCGGCAATTATACTTCTACCTGCGCCCGCTCTAGCTCATTTTAGAAGCGCATAATTCTCTGGTTTGATTGTATATTCCCTCACTCATGTCGCCCGCATCCCCCATCTCATACTGGAATAAGCCCAAGCCCCTCATTCGCCGCCTCGGGGTGGCGTTGTTGCTCGTGAACCTGCTGGGGACGGGCTTGTTTGCGGGGCTGGCCTACCGGTTTGAGCGCCAGGATACGCTTGATGGGATCGACGCCACCTTATGCGAGGCTGCCGAGGGTATTCGTAAAATCGTTCCGCCGCTGATTGTCGACCAGACCGACGCCGATGAACGCACCGAGCCACGCTTCACAAATGAGTATCGCAAGGCGCATGATTTTATTGAACGCTACATCGATGCCACTGATCTGGAGTTTATCTACGCCATTGGCGTGCGCGCCGATGGCTCAAGCTACGAAATTAGCAGCAACTTAACCGCCACCCAGCTTGGCGAGCGCGCCGACCCCATGGTTGAAGTTTTGCGCAAGCCCTATGAACTGTCGCCCATTATGGCTCAGTCGGTTGCCACCGGCGATGTCATGATCGATGTCGCCCAGGACGAGTATGGGTATTTCCGGTCTTGCATCGTTCCGATTACTTTCGCCAGTGGCAAAAAAGTTCTGTTCGGCGCTGATCTTGAAATCTCGGCGGTCAATCAGCGCCTTTTGCGCAGCCTGCTGACAAACCTGGGCCTTGGCACCATTGTTCTGGTCGCGACACTGATCATCACTTTGTTTTTTAGCAACAGTATCGCGCGTGACCTTGAGCAAGTTGCGTTGGAAGCCGATGCTGCAAGTCGCCTCGCGTTTTTGCCGGGTGAGGCGAAAATGGATAGCCCGACCTTGGAAATCGATAACGTCTTTGCATCGATTTACAGCATGAAGGCTGGCTTGCAGGCGTTTGGTAAGTTTGTACCGGACGCGGTTGTGCAGCGTATCCTCACGCTGGGCCGGGCCGAGGTGGGCGGTGAAAAACGGCTGCTGTCGCTGATGCTCACCGATGTCACTGACTTCACCACCATTTGCGAAAAGCTCGACCCCAACCAGGTGATGGTGGTGATGTCTGAGTATTTCAGCCA
The DNA here is from genome assembly GCA_031362385.1 of Alphaproteobacteria bacterium. GTDB lineage: Bacteria > Pseudomonadota > Alphaproteobacteria > Rhodospirillales > Rhodospirillaceae. Next base: position 1,228 of record JANLSL010000407.1, read on the forward strand.
CGTGGTCGCACCGATCATGAAGCTCAGTGGCACGCTGGATAAATACGTCGGCGATGCAATTTTTGCGTACTGGAATGCACCCAATTTCCAGGAAGACCATGCAGCACTGTGCTGTCGTGCGGCGCTGGCCGCACGTGCCGCCAGTGTTACCTTGGCGAAAGCCTGGGAAGCGGAGAGCCGCTGGCCGTGGCGCACACGCTTTGGGCTGCACGCCGGCGAAACCATTGTGGGCAATGTCGGCGCGCCTGATCGGATGGATTTTACTGTCATCGGCTCGCCGGTAAACCTGGCCGCGCGCATCGAGGGCTTGAACAAGTATTACGGCACGGAAATTCTGGCCAGCCAGCAGATGAAGCAGCTCGTCGGCGATGAATTTATGTTCCGCAGCATTGACATGACATTGCCCAAAGGTGCCGTGGCGCCCATCGGCTTGTACGAACTGCTGGGTGAACGCGCCATTGTCGCGGGTGATGACGCTTTACTCAAGTATGTCGCGGCGTGGGAGCAGGCGTTCGGCCACTATCAGAATCGGCTGTGGGCCACAGCACAAAGTGCCTTTGAAGCACTTGCCGCCCAGCGCCCCGACGACAAAGTTGCCGCCATATATGTTGAGCGTTGCAAGGCCTTTTGCGCGACCCCACCCCCGTCTGATTGGGATGGCGTCCAACGCTTCGACAGCAAGTGAGTTAGCGAGCTTCGCGCCGATCCTCCTTCGATACAACCAGATCAACCACCGAGAGGTGTTCCTCAGCTTCGGTGACTTCGGGTTTCCAGTTTTCGCGGTAATATTTCAAAAACGCGGCACTGGTTTCATAGGCGCGGTATTCTTCCCAGTTCCTGAATGTCAGTGCTACGGCGTATGAATACTTGGCCGGTGAAACCACGCGGTTGAGTTTAATTTCAACCCGGTCGGGCAGCGCCTTAATTGACCGGTACCAGGTTTCCAGAAAGACATTGGCCTGCGCACTATTCGGCGGGCTTTTGAGGTTGAAATAGACCGTCAGCTGCACCGGGTTTGTTGCCATCCAGCCTGCTGGTATTTGGCTCAGGTTTGAGGGCCGCGCGGCATAGACCTCTTCAGGCGACTTCTGCTTCTGCTGCGCAAAACTTACCGAAGAAACACTGCCCGCCACTACCAGGCCGCAGGCGGCTGTAATCCATACCCGGTGAAAATGCGAGGTCAGGGTGCTCATATGTTGTGCCTTTCAAATGCAGTATGATATGGGGCCTTCTCGGTAAAGTTGCATCTTGTTTCAAATCAGTGCAAGGTCTGGTTCTATCTTCGTTCAAACCCATACGGCATGCGGACACAGTATTAGATGCCACCTAACCCTGTGTCACTGACGCCCGCTGAGGCTCCCACTGGGGCTCCCACTGGGGCTCCCACTGGGGCTGACCTGCCGCCGGGGCTGGAACCCGATCTTGCGGTATTTTACCAAGCGTGGCTTAGCTTGCGGCGGGGGGCCTTGGTTCCAACTTTACGCGACTACCTCGATGCGCCGCCGTTTCGTTTGCAGCCTTTTGTGGCCATCCTGGATGTCCATTCACCCGACTTCATAACGGTGCGCCTGTTTGGCACCGCGCTGACTGCCATTGCGGGTCAGGAATTTACCAAAAAAGACTTATCGCCCATTTATGCCGCACAAGAACTGGGCAGGGCCGGGGCGATTGTCTGGGATGCGGTGACGCACCCGGCTGGGTATATTTGTGTGCGCACCGTGCGCACGGGCCATGGGCTGGTGCTCGATTGCGACTGTATTTCGCTGCCGCTGGTTGTGGACGCCAGCGCTCCTAAATGCTTGGTCACATTTGTGCGGTTTCCACAGCAAGTCCCGCGTATCCCCAAACCTGAGATGACAGGGGTTGTGACCCGCATTCGATTTGTCGAGTGGATCGATATTGGGGCGGGCAAACCAGCACTGCCTGCGGCTGATCGCCGCGATATACAATCGCCACCTGGGTTTTAGAGCATCGCGCCGAAAAGTGGCCTTCCGGTTTTCGGCAAAAGCGATGCTCCAACAAATATTGATACCAGGGGTTTTCGATACCCAATGACAAGCGCTGCGCGCCGGAATACCCTCAACCAAACCAGAGTTAATTGCCGGAGTTCGTTCCCATGAGCGAAACTATAACCAGCGAAGCTGT
>JANLSL010000413.1:0-2484 GCA_031362385.1 Alphaproteobacteria bacterium
AACCGCAGCGCGATGATGCACCCGTCGTGTGCGTCAGTTGGGAAGACGCCACAGCGTTTGTGAAATGGCTGGGAAAGAAAACCGGCAAACCCTACCGGCTGCTATCATCGACCGAATTTGAATACGCCACGCGCGCAGGCACACGAGGACCCTGGTTCTGGGGCTCGGACAACACCAAAGCATGTGAATATGCCAACGTTGCCGACGATACGTATCGCCGTCTGTATAGCTATGGCCCGGTGTTTGCCTGCAATGACAACTGGGAGCGCTTAGCGCCTGTCGGCTCGTTTAAGCCGAACGCGTGGGGCCTGCATGACATGCTGGGCAACGCCTGGGAGTGGAGTGAAGATTGCTTCCATGCCGACATGAGCAAAGTACCCACCGACGGGAGCGCATGGATGGCGCAAGACGGTGGCGACTGTGTGGCACACACGCCACGCGGTGGGGCCTGGGCGTCAGGTACCGATTGGTTGAAAGCCATCAGCCAAAGTCGCGACCCTGCCGTGTATCACAGCCAACTGCTGGGCTTTCGTGTGGCGCTGACACTGAAGTAGTGAGTGCGGCGTTAAATTTTTTCGAGAATCTCAAAAGCTGCGCGCTCGCCTGATTCCAGCGCGCCTTCAAGGCCGCGTGTGGAATTTGCGGTGTGTTCGCCGGCGAAATAAATACCGTTGACCGGGGTGGCCATGGTGTCCTTGAACTTCGCGATCATGCCTGGCCGCCAGTAGGCATACATGCCCCCCGCGTATGGGTCATTCACCCAGCTCCAGGCGCGCTCGACTTTCACTTGACCCTTGGTTGATGGACGCTGCTTGGCCAAATCATCAACATACATTTTGCTGGCGACATCGAGCGATACGCGGTTCAGCCGCATCGCTTGTTTCCCGGTCAAGAACGCATAAAGCCCAACAATGTTTTGCCCTTCGCGCATGGGCGACAAGCGGCCGACAGTCGAATCAGACCACATTCCAATCGGCATGTTGTCGGATTCCCAGAACTTGCCTTTGATCGACAAAAACGCATGCCAACACGTACCATACGGCATGGTGTTCACGGCTTCGGCCTGCGTGCCCACCAGGCCCGGATCGAACGAAATAAACCGCAAGGCAGAGAACGGCAGCGTCATTAACACTGCCTTGCCTTTAAATGTACGGCCATCGACCGCAGTCACTTCAACGCCAGTGCTGTTGGTGCGTACGCCAGCAACGGGTGTTTTCAAAAACACGTCGCCCTTCAGTGACTTGCGCATGGCATTGGGTAGGCTTGAGTTGCCGCCCTCAATATCCCAAAACGATGGGCCTTGCGCCTGCGCTTGGCTTTTAGCGAAGTTCCAGACATGGAACATGTGCACCGATGAAAGATCGTAAGGGGTGTGGCCATAGCCGGGGTTGGCGCCAATCCCCAGCGCAATGGCCGCATCAGAATGACCCTTGGCTTTGAACAGATCAAACATCGACATGTCGTCTTTGGTGAACTTTGGTTCAGGCCACGATTCCAAATCTTCAAAGGTGTGATAGCGGTCGAGCAAGCGGAATCTAAACGCATCGGGCGTGAGTTTTTTATCTTCACCCTGGAATGGATTGAGCGCATGGGACGCCCAATCTTTGCGCAAAATGTTTTGGCCCTGCACATTGTAGATCGATGACAACAATTCTGAGCGACCATCGTTGGTTTCGGGTTTGCGCGGAACACCCAACCGATCGCACCAATCCAAAAAGCGTGCATACATCGAACCAACAGATGACCCGCCCGCTTCGGGGCGGCCCGGCAAATCGGTCAGCGTGTAACAGCGCCCGCCAATCCGATCTTTGGCTTCGACGACCACAACCGACTTGCCTTGCTCTTCCAAAATGCAAGCGGCGATCAGGCCCGAGAGCCCCGCACCGACAATAATGACATCAGCTTCTTTGGTGGCTGCGCGTAAGGGGCGCGTTGACAGCGCGGTGCCAGCAAGTGCCGCACCGCCGAGAACCTTCAGCGACGTGCGGCGCGGCAGAAGAATCGTGTTCATGGTGGCTCCAAGGGCTGAGATCAACCGCCCGATTCAACTTGCTGAATGATCACGCGGGTGCCATCAGGCGACAGCACCACACCTTCGGCGCCTACGGTCGAGGTGCCCGCGTTGCCCGTTAGCGCTGCGGGCTTGGTGACAACTCGAACCGAGGGCATGTCTTTAAATTTCGCGAAAGTGGCGGCGATGTCTTTAACCTTGATCACCATCATGTAATCGCCTGACTTCGGTGCTTGATCTGATGAACGATCCAGCGACGCCAGTTTCTGCCCTGTGGCCCCCATCAGGCCAATCAGTGGGCCATTGGTTGCGCCGGGTTCAAGGATTACAAAATGAGCGCGAGCATCTTTGTCGAGGTTCAAGGTTTTGCCCATATCTGTGCCACCGAATGCCGGGTTATCAAGCCTGACTTTGTAGCCCAGCGCATCAACCCAAAACTGTTTGGCTTTCGCGACGTCGCCCGTGAACAATGT
>JANLSL010000454.1:0-2938 GCA_031362385.1 Alphaproteobacteria bacterium
CAAAAGCCGGGGTCGGTGGCATCGAGCCCAAAGGGCTTGAGCAATTCCTTATGCCGGTCGCGCCCCCCAGAAGACAACATGGCTAAGTATTTGTCCTCGAACCCTGGCACAGCTTTGGTTGCGTAGACGTTATAAAGCGAGTTCACCATGCAATCGCCAAACGCATAAGCGTACACATAAAACGGCGCGTGTAAGAAGTGGCTGATGTAACTCCAATAAATTTTGTAATCATCGTCGAAGTAAAACGCAGGTCCCAGGCTTTCGCGTTGCACGGTCATCCAAATTTCTGCCAAACGCTCGGCTGACAACTCACCTGTTTTACGTTCGTCATGAACTTGACGCTCAAATTCATGAAACGCGATTTGACGCACCACAGTATTAAGCATGTCCTCGACCTTGCCCGCGAGCAACGCACGGCGTTCCACAGGGCGTTTTTCTTCGGCCAACAATCCTTGGAACGTCAGCATTTCACCAAACACCGAAGCAGTCTCGGCCAGCGTGAGGGGTGTTGAGGCAATCAAACCGCCCTGCTGAGCCGCCAGCACTTGATGCACACCGTGGCCCAACTCATGGGCTAGCGTCATGACATCGCGCGAACTACCCATATAATTGAGTAAAATATAAGGATGGGCCGATGTGACGGTGGGATGTGAGAACGCACCTGAGGCCTTGCCGGGCCGTGCTGGCGCATCAATCCAGCGTTTATCAAAAAACTGCCCTGCCACCTCGGCCATCTTGGGTGTGAAAGCGCCGTACGCATCCAGCACCATGCGCTTGGCCTCGGGCCAGGCGATTTTGCGATCTTCGGTTTTAGGTAGTGGTGCGTTGCGGTCCCAGTATTCTAACTTTTCTTGGCCAAACCAGCGCGCCTTCATGGCGTAGTAGCGGTGCGCGGTATCGGCATAGGCCCCCTTGGCAGCCGTCACCAGTGCTTGCACCACGTCGTCTTCGACGAGGTTTCCCAAGTTGCGTGATGACACAGGGGCGGAAAATTTGCGCCACTCGTCTTCAACCGCTTTGTCTTTGGCGAGTGTATTGGTGATGAGTGTGAACAGCGGTTGTTTTTCCATCAGCGCGGCACTGACGCCCTTGGCAGCGAGCTTGCGCGTAATTGCAGCCGGGTCAGACAACAAATGCAGGGCTTGTGTCAGTGTGATTTCGCGGTCAGCCACCTTACAGCGCATCGCCGCCAACGTTTCATCGTACAGCCGCACCCAGGCCGCACGGCCCGTGGTGGATTTATCGAGAAACAATTTTTCAAGGTCGTCAGATAATTCGTGGGCGCGAAACACGCGCAGATCGCGGATCCACGGGGCGTACTTCACAGCCCCCGCAGCGCTCATCTTTGCGTTCAAGGCCGCATCATCAAGGCGGTTGATCTCGAGTGTAAAAAATAAAACGCGACCGCTCAGATTAGTGAGTTGATCGTTGGTGTCTTGGTAGAATTTGCCGCGCTTAGGGTCAGAGACATCGACAGATTGATAAAGCTGGGCATAGCTACCCACCTTGCCCAAAATTTCACCAATGGCCTCGTAATCGGCGATCGCTTTGCCAAAGGCTGCTCCGTCGAGTGTCGCCACCTTGCCGCGATGAGCCTCAAAAGCAGTAATTTTTTCAGCAACGACCGCAAGGTCGGCCGTGAGATCGGCACCATCAGGTGCGCTATAGAGGTCAGTCAGATTCCACTCCGGTAAGCCAGTCAGGGCTGCGTCATCGCCGCCTGCGCCGCTGTGGTTTAATGTCGGAGAAGTCATGCCAAACCTTTTTTTATTGGGACCTTGATATAGGTGGCTTTGGTGGCCGCGCCAACCGCCCTGGAGCCAACGCTTTGGAAGCCGGGTTATATTACCTATATAAAGGCCATCTCACGAGCGCTGATGCTTGAAATACCCTCAGCGAAGCTTGATGATGACACAATAATGTCCGCCTCTGGGGAGGGGTGATCGCGTGGAGCAGTCGTCTCAATCAGTTGATACATCGAGGGTTAAAAGCCTACCAGCGATGTTTTTTGAACAAGCCGAGCGCTTTTCGGGCCGCAATTTTTTGTGGTCAAAGGTTGCAGGCGTATATAGCCCGCTGACCTGGGGGCACGTTGCCGCCCAAGTGAAAGCAGCAGCCGCCGGACTAAAGTCAGTCGGCGTCAAAAACGGCGACCGCGTAATTATTGTTTCGGAAAACCGGCCTGATTTTTTCATCGCTGATCTGGCGATTATGAGCATTGGTGCGGTGGCCGTGCCCACCTACACCACTAACACTGCCAACAACCATCTGCACATTATAAATGACTCTGGCGCGCGCATTATAGTGGTTTCAACTCCACAACTCGCACGGCCGGTTATTGCAGCGGCCATGGAAGCAGATAATAAGCTCAGCATTTATGTCATCGATGAGCCCGAGCGCGCATTTAAGTCCGACATCGACGTGCGCCCCTGGGCTGATTTGCTGACCGCAGGAAAAGCGGGGCCAATCCCCCCTGAGATTGCAACGTTAAAGCGCGAGAATTTGTGCTGCCTGATTTACACCTCAGGAACCGGCGGCTTGCCCAAAGGCGTAATGCTGAGCCACGGCAATATTCTGGCAAATTGCTATGGTGCGACTGACCTGATCGAGACCCTAGGCATCGGCGAAGAAGTGTTTTTGTCTTTCCTGCCACTCAGTCATTCTTACGAGCATATGGGCGGGCAGTTCTTGCCAATTTCACTGGGGGCGGAAATTTACTACGCCGAGCGCGTGGAGACCTTACCAAACAACCTGCTTGAATGCCGCCCGACGATCATGACAGCGGTACCGCGCTTGTACGAGAGTATGCGGTTGCGCATTCTGCAAACACTCAAACGGCAAAAGCCTATCGAGCAAAAACTCTTCGACACCGCGTTGAAGCTGGGCATCAAGAAGTACGAAACCCCAGAGGCAATGACGCTGTGGGATAAGATACAAG
>JANLSL010000468.1:0-15922 GCA_031362385.1 Alphaproteobacteria bacterium
GGCCAGCGTTTTGAAATCTCGCGTACAACGGCGATGCCTGCGGCTTCCATCAGCGCCAGACTTGTAACGCCTGCCGCCACAGCCGCAGCATCGGCTGCGTACATCTCAGCAACTGTCAAAACGGCTTGGGGGTGTATTTGCGCTGACGTCACGGCCTTACATTGCTTGCTATTGTTATCGAATTTTACCACTAGGGTTTTTTGCCATTCTGCAGTTCTATAGACATACCCGAAATTGCTGACTTGCGGCACTGGCACTGGCGGCCAGTGGAGCGGATTTGACTTTCGCACCCCTGATCGCGGCGGAACTGAGAAGCGAATGTCAAATCCAAAGCTCCACTAAAATCATATATTTGCTAGTGGTCCTCATGATTCTAACATTCGCAAGGTCGCAATCTGGAATGGGGTGCGAATGTTAGAATCAGACCACGAGTAACCTTTGATATGGAGTTGTCGTGCACGTTGCGGTGTTAGGCGCAGGAGTCATTGGAACAACGACCGCGCTGGCCTTAGCCGAAGATGGCCACCAGGTCACCGTCATTGATCGCCAGCCAGGCCCCGCCTTGGAAACAAGTTTTGCCAACGGCGCGCAAATTTCTGCATGTCACGCCAAGCCTTGGGCTGGCCCTGGCACACCTTGGCAAGCCTTCAAGTGGATGTGGCAGCCCGATGCACCGCTGCTCTTTAAGCCGTGGCGCTGGGATCCGCCGCTGTGGGCTTGGGGGATGCGTTTTCTGGCAAATTGCACACCAGGCCGGGCCCGTCAGAATATGGAACGAGCCTTGCGGGTATCGCTATACAGCCGCCAGGTTCTGCAGGCCCTTCGTCAGCGCACTAACATTCAATACGACCAAGTCTTGCAGGGTATCTTGCATATCTATCGCACCCCTGAAGAATTTGCTGAGGGCCGGAAGAACGCTGCGAATTTGGCGGCGATGGGTCTGCCACAAGACGTTCTGAGCCCAGCCGATTGTGTGCGGCTTGAGCCGGCCCTTGGTCATGTCGCTCAGAAAGATCTTGTTGGTGGCCTGATGAGCCCCAGTGATGAGAGCGGTGACGCGCAGGTTTTTTCAGAAGAGATCGCCAAGCTGGCAGCCGCACGAGGGGTTGTGTTTCGGTGGGGCGAGACCATCACCAGCATTGAGATGGAGCGTGGGCACATTCAGCGTGTGCACACCAACAAAGGCTCAGTCGAAGCCGATATATTTGTTTTAGCCGCAGGTAGTTATAGCCCCATGCTGGCACGCGACTTGGGTTTGAATTTGCCCGTGTATCCCGCCAAGGGATATTCGATCACCGTTGAGATCGACACGCCTGCCGCCGCCCCGACCATAAGCATTACCGACGAGACGCGGTTCATGGTGTTTTCGCGGTTGGGCAATAAAATGCGGGTGGCAGGCACCGCAGAATTGACGGGCTGGGATACCAAGCTTGACCCTGTGCGGGTGGGCCCGTTGATCCGCAATGCACAGGAGCTATTCCCCGCAGTTTCGAACTACAAGAACGTGAACCCCTGGTGCGGCTTGCGCCCCGCAACCCCTGATTCGGTTCCCATCATCGGTGCAACACCAATCAATAACCTCATGCTCAACACGGGCCACGGCACGTTGGGGTGGACGATGGCCACAGGTTCAGCGCGTATTCTCGCTGATTTGATTGCGGGCCGCACACCTGAGATTGATATTAGCGGTCTTGGCTTGGACCGGTTTGAATAGACTAAGCGTTGAGCTTTTTTGGTTTTGGCTTGCCATAACCGCAATCGCACTTGGCTGAAGGTTTAACGACTTTGGCCACAAGCGGCGAGGCTTTCACGTTGCGGTCACTCGGTTCCCACCGAAACTCAGCCCCACATTTCTCGCAGGACTGCCGACGGGGCAATTGCGGCTGCAAATCAGTTTGATCTTTCGGCATATCCCCTCCTCTGCAATGAAATCAGCTCACTGTTTAGGTTTGCGCTCAACTAACTTCGCAGGCGCGCCGAACGCTAAAGCCCGGCACTCAACACCCATTTGTCCTTCGTTGCCACTGCGCGGTATGCCCAGCACGACAGAGGGCGTCTCGGCATAAAGCCGGTAAACGATTTGCGGCATCCAAACCTCTTCGGTCAAAGCTGTCTTGCCCGCCTGCTCAAAAGCATCCTGGTCTGCAAAAAAGTGCGCAGCACCACCACCCTTTGCTGGTTTTCCGACAATGACCGCCATCGGAAAGCCTGGGTGGGCCAGATATTCCTTCGCATCCCGAATCACGATGCCACCGTCTGACTTCCGCTCGATTGAAATCACGCGCGGCATTGCTTCGGTGGGGACTGCAAATTTTTCACGAACCGCAGCAGCCGCAATCCATCGCACGGTGTCACGCACAAAAACTTGCGCCTCGGGTTCAAAGAAAACCCGCCACAGATAATCGTATGAAAAAGTGCGGCGTTGTTCGTCGTTTTTGAGATCAAGGCCTGAAGCTTTTACCGCTGGCTTCAAAAAGCGATCTGCGGCCCGGTTAAAATCGGCTGCCGAAAGGTAGGTAAAACCATACCCTGAAGTCTCATGGAGTTTGACGAAGATGACGTCAGGATGTCGGCGGCTGGTTTCGGTCACACAAGGGTTCTTTCTCAGCTCAGCGTTCGGCCAAAAATATACAAAATGATAATGCTGCCAAGGATTTACAGTCAAACTGCGTACCGAAAGGCATAGTGCTGAAGCCTGTTAGGAAAGCCTTACTTCGCTGCGATAAAGCACTGAAACCCCTCTTAATTCAAAGACTTAGCACACTTCGCAACGTTTGTCGCTACTAATCGTTTATAGGGTGTTGGGGGGCACAAAGGATGGTGCCTTAATGACACGCCTAGACCAAGTAAGCGCTACAAAACCTGCGGCGGTTGTTGCTTGCTTCTTGAACGATATGTCCGCCGTAGCGCAACGCACGTTCCCAGCCTGGCAACGACGGCTGGCCGATGGCATCGCTGATGTCGCGCCAGAGGGCAGTGCGCTTTACGACCAAATTGTAAACCACCAGCCGCTCGACGACTTCTATTTTGCAGCGGTCGTTGGCGTTGGATCTTCCAAAATACGCCGTCACCTCCCCGCAAATGATGCGAGTTCGATGTTGGCTGAGCTTGCCGCGCAAGTTGACCGTGCCGCTGGCCGCCCTGACAGAGCGGTCTCTGATTTGGTTTTTTCTATGCTCGGGCGCATCGAATTAGAATCTGGTGTGGAATTGATGACCATGCCTTACGACAAAGCTGTCCAGATCATCTTGCAACGCATCGGCATTGAGCAGCATGAAACCACCAAGAACTTGGTTGATGATTTCGTGTTTCGCCACGGCCTTGGTGAGCCATTAGCGCGTGGCATACCCGAATGGTGGAAATCGTATGCCGCGCAGGTCAAGCACAGCTCCCCAGATGCCAAGCAGCCACTCGCTCAGCAGATATTTTAGTCGCTGACTGCACACATCGGGGCGATTTAACGCAGATGAAGGAAATCTATGCCTTCTTGAAATACCCGCGCATGGCATCAAGGAATTGCGGCATCTGCTCTACTCTGCCCATGCTGACACGGCACCAGGTATCATAAGGCGGGAACGGCCGCCCGACAGCGATGCCTTTCTGGCGCATCGCGGTCATGAACTCGCGCACAGGTTTGCCGGTGTCAAACATCAAAAAGTTGGTTTGGCTTTTGGTATACTTGAGCCCGAGATCATCGCAGGTTTTGGTGACCATAGTCAGGCATTCGCGGACGAGTTTTTTACTCGTCGCCATGAACTCTTTGTCTTGATAGCTGGCCAGACCAGCAACCAAGCCCATTTTGTTGGGTACTGACATGCGCACTTCGTTCATGCGTTTGATGATGTCAGGCCGCGCCAAAGCAAAACCTAGCCGCAAACCTGCCATGCCGTGAATCTTTGAGAACGTCCGAGCGATAATGACATTCTTACCGGCCTTCACTTGGTCAACCATCGCCGTCCCGACCGGGTCATCCACCAGGTCAATATAAGCTTCATCAACCAAAACCATCGCGCGCGTATTGGTCGCCGCGATAAAGCTGCGCAATTCCTTAGACGGAATCATGGTCGCGGTCGGATTGTTCGGGTTACAAACGTAAATCAGTCCGGTTTTGTTGGTGATGCGGCCTTCCATCGCAGCAAGGTCGTGTTTCATATCTTTGTCGAGATCAACCCACACCAGGACGCCGCCACTTTTCTCAGCGTAGTCTGGCCCCTGCTCAAAGGTCGGACGAGCAGAAATCATTTCGCTGCCGTTTGACCCATACAGCAACGAGGTTACCCGCAGAACTTCTGCGGAACCCTCGGTGATCATTACATTCTCAGGGGTTAGGCCTTCACGTTCGGCAATCAACTTGGCGAGCGCTGGCGCTTCTGAGGTCGCATACTTCCACCCCTCGCTCATGGCAGCCATCATGGCTTTTTTGGCGCTTTCAGCAGGACCATAGGGATTTTCATTGGCACTCAGGCGCAGCAGCTCACCGCCTGCTGGGGGTGTATAGGTTTGCGCTGAGGCAGCGCGCGAGGACATCCCCGTCAGCGCAGCACCCATGAATGCTGTACCAGCAGTTTTGAAAATGTCGCGCCGTGTCGCAGTTGAAAAGTTCATCGGGGGCTCTCCTTCTTAGGGCTTAAGCGCGGCATTTGCCTGCAGCAGCTCAGCATGCCAAAGCAATTCGCCGTCGGCAACGGTGCAGACCGCTTTATTGTGCGCCGAATGTCATTGACTAAGGTTATCACTATTCAGCGTTTTTTATCGTAAGCGGCTGAAATCCTTGGGCCTGATTTGGGCAGATAAAGGCTGCGAGCGCTTCGATTGGGTTCAGGGTTACAATCAGCCAAACTGCTTCTGGGTCATGAGCCATCGACAGATCATAGGCCGATGGCACAGCAGGCGTGCTGGGATGCGAATGATAGTGGCCAATGATGCGCTGTGACGTGCCCCGCAATCGTCTCAGCGCGTCAAATTGGACCTGCGGATCAATCTCGAAACGAAGCTCTGGATTCTTTGAAACGTTATCAGCTGCTACAATCCCCTGCACAGCTACAGTGCCCTGACCGGACCCGATCAATAATCCACAACACTCAAATGGTTGGCCCTGGCGCGCGTATTTAGAAACCTGCTCGCGCAGAGCAACAGGCAAGATGAGGCTCTGGGACGGGGCGTTCATGGGTTATGGAGCAGCGGTGACGAATGAAGTGCCCACCGCACGGCCGCTTTTCAGGTCGAAAATAACAATACGATCAGGGAGCTCACCGCCGGTCAGTGATACCGCTAGTCTGGTATTGCCCAGGGACGTGATCCCGGAAATCCGAGTTCCGGCAGGCTGGCCCATATCGTTGACTGTCGGAGCACCGGTTGGCACTGCGACCGACACCGACGATTCAGCTCCCGTCCCTAGTCGCACAAAGCCATAGATCACAAACCCCAGCGCCACCACAATCGCGACACCGAGGACAACAACCAGAACCTTGAGAAAGCGGGCCGACTGCATTGAAACGATGACCTATTGGTGTGAAAACGCTGCTGCCTGCAGGAGAAATAGGCTAACTATATTTCTCTGTCAGCGTAAATCTGAAGCGACCGAGGCGCAATGGCTGCCGCGAGCCCCAAAATATCTGGCGAGAATGAGCGCCTGTTCAAAGCCGATGATGCCAGTGCAGGCCAGCGCTTAGACCGCTGGCTGGCTGCACAAAACCCTGATTTATCGCGCTCGCGTATTAAACAACTCATCGACCAAGGACACATCGAGGTCGATGGCACCAATCGCATCGACGCAGCCCTTATCCTCAAGCGTGGCCAGAAAGTGCGGATGGCGATTCCCACACCAATTGGAACTGCACTCAAAGCCCAGCCCCTTGATCTCGATATTGTCTTTGAAGACGCCCACCTCGTCGTCGTCAACAAGCCAGCCGGGCTGGTGGTGCACCCTGCGGCTGGTAACCCTGACCGAACTTTAGTCAACGCGCTGCTGGCCCATTGCGGCGACAGCCTTCTTGGCATCGGTGGTGAGCTACGCCCGGGCATTGTGCATCGCCTCGATAAAGGCACCAGCGGACTTTTGGTCGCAGCAAAAAGCGGCAATGCTCATGCCAATTTGGCGCAGCAGTTCGCTGTTCATTCAATCGAGCGGGCCTATGACGCGCTGGTCTGGGGCCTCCCAACACCGCGTAAAGGTATCATTTCAGGTCAGATCGGTCGCAGTGTGGCTGATCGCAAAAAAATGGCCGTGCGCAAAGCGGGCGGAAAATACGCCGAGACTCATTATGAGGTTATTGAGACTTTCGGACTGGTGGCCACCTGGGTCCGCTGCATGTTGAAGACCGGACGCACCCATCAAATCCGTGTTCATATGACATCGCGTGGCAATCCGCTCATCGGCGACCCCACGTATGGCACCGCAACGGCAAAACTTGCCAAATCGCTTGATCAAGATGCTGTTGCAACTATTCGCGCCATGTCACGCCAAGCACTTCATGCGCGTGTTCTGGGTTTTGTCCACCCAGTAACTGGAAAAAAAATGCGCTTCGAAAAAGAACCGCCAAACGACTTTGCGAACTTGGCACAAGCCCTTCGCATCGCAGCGCGCGGGAAAAAAAGCGACAAAACAAAAGTCTAGAGCGCAAAAAGATTCGATCTAAAGCTAGCTCGCTCTAAACTGGAGCAGCCTCAGCCATCGCCGCGATCCCTTTGGGTGCCGCTACTGTTTTCTCTTTTTTATCTGGCTCATAATTGGACTCAACATCTGGGCCCCATTTTTGAACCAAATCTCTTTGCTGATCTCGCAAGGTTGCGATACGGCGCCCGGCCCCCATCGCCATGAAAGAACCTACGAGTGCCGGCATTGTCGAATAAATCGCCCAGCCAAATCCTGCTGCGCCGTAAATCACCAAGTAAGCCCAAATGTTAGTAATAATTGCAATTGCACCGTCCACGGTGTGATTTTTAATCCACAGGTCCGTGAGATAGGGCGAAGCGCCAGCCAAATTCAGCGCACCGACTGTTACCGCGCAGAACCACCCCTTCCCGCGCTCAACCAAGAACGCAACACCGGTCGGCAGCAAAGCAACCGACAGCACAACAATCGTTGGAATAATGGCAAATGCAACCGCCGCAGCGATCAGGACATACAAGAATGCGTTGCTACGCGACTTGCCCGAAGCCGCAGATAACCTACCTTTTGAAGATATTAATTTGGCCATTGTGATCTTCAGAACAACTTTGAAAGAATAAAAATGGTGAACGAAATCAGCATAATAACCACCGCTGCAATTGCGCCTGACTTTTGCCCGGACATAATCGCTGATTCCTGGCGGTCAACCTGCCCATGCTCAAGATCAAACGATTGGCGCTCGCAAGACGCATATTCAGCCCGCGCCCACGCAAAGCCTTCTGCATCACGCATGCGTTCTTCAGGGTCATCGAGAAAGTTGTAAATCTCGGCCAAGTTACCTTTGCGAATGAGCTTTGGCATCTCACGTTCAATTTCTTTGCGTTTAGGCCGGCTGTGATAGGCGTTGATCACAGGCCCCATCAGGCTGCCAATCCAGCTGGCTAAACCGAACAATGCTTCGGGCCCAAGCCGCCATTGCACAATCGCCAGAACACTGAGCATGCCTACTGTTGCGCGTTCAGGGCGCGAATCATTCATGGCATCGATTTGGCTTGTTACACCTTTTGCATAGCGTGCGCGCAAGAAAGCCGCGACATGGCGATCAACTGGCCACATCTTCGTGTTGGCAGTTTTTGAACTGGACTCAAGCGCTGGCAGTACGCCCTTCACTTCCATCACGTATTGTTCGATGATCAATGGGCTCAAGCACGGCATCCATTCATTGAGCTCGTAGACGCAACGCTCAATACCTGCCCCAGAGTTTTGATCCCGCAAGTAATTACGCAAGTCTTTAAACACATTCTCCCAATGGGCATGCTCGCGGCTGGAACTTGTTTGCGAAGCAACCCAATGACGCCAAAGCTCACGATTAATAAAATCTGTGTAGGGTTGAAGTTTTTGTTTACTGAGTGTTGCGACAGCCAACGCTCCGCCAAAGCCTTCCAGACTGACGCGAAAATCGCGCATCCGCACTGGCGCACGCGGATCAAGCAACATCAAAATACGACAGAGGATAATATCATCCTGATCTTTGGCCTGCCCCGGTAATGCACGAGAATTCTTAATTGCCGAGCCAATCGCATCAGCGAGGTCATTCATCTCGAGGCCGCGGCGAATCCAGATCTCTAATGAGCCATCGGCAATAACAGTCAACGCCTTATCCCAGTTCTGCTGCATGATAAATGACAGCTGACGGATCGAGCGAAACTCCATGTCGGCAAACTTGAACGGACGCTGAGCTTGTGATTCGGCACGACCTTGCACCGGTGTGAGACGTTTTCCGGCCAACCACAGTTCAATATTTTCTGGGTTCCAGCGTTGCTCAACGTCATCGGTCAACAGGCCACGGAAGCATTCGATCAAAGAAACCGGTGCGCGCTGATCGCCAACCAAAGTGCTGTAAGAGCCATCTTTGATTTTGCGGCGCAGGATTTCAGAATCAGGAACGCCATGCAGCGCGTTACGTCCTAACGCGACAAGCAATAGCGTTGCACCAAGCGCATACATATCATCGGCATAGGTCCCCGATCCACGCGCGGCGGGCATGCACAGCCCTGATTCAATCGGCTCGACCACGACAGGCTGATCACATGCTGGGATCGATGTCACACAATCACCCAACACAATGTTGGTTTGTGCTTCATCCATAAAATACAAATTATCTGGGCGAATGGCGCGGTGCGCGATGCCTTTCTGACCAAGCTCAGCCAACGCATCGACCAGTGGCTTAATGATTGTCTTGGGAAACAAATGATCGGGTATGCGCTTAGCCATTCCAGCTAGCGAGTCCATCAGCTTCCCACCGAGCGGGCGATGATAGATAACAATCACACACTTACGGTCGATTGGTGGCCACTCAGCAACGCCCCAATCAACCATGTGCAGCATATGGGCCATCTCATGGCCCTTGAGTGTGCGCATCGCGTTTGTGCGCGGCAACATTTCGGGTTTACAAATCAAAGCATACAGTGGTCGCCCTTCTTGCTTTCGATCGGTAACTTCGAAAGCTTGCGCGTTGGGCATGTCCAATTTTGGAATCGGACGGTCGCAATAAATTGTGAAACGGTCCCGAACCATAATGTAACTGCCAGGCGCGGCTTGACCGTTACGCGCTTGAGGTGGTGGTGATATCGGAGCCGGGGATTCCGCTGCCGGCTGAGCAGCCGCGGGCGGCATAGCTTCAGGCGCAGGGGCAGCTTCAGCGCGCGAGCGCGCAGGTGCTTCTCTCAGGTCCTGAGCCACTTCGGCCATGGATTTCTGCCTTTATCGTCAGTCCGCCATTCTGGGGACCTAGGCTCATTGTACGGGACAAATAAGGCCAGCACAACGCGGTTAATGGCCTTTTCTGATCTAAAATGAAGCGGCCTTTAGTCGGAAAAAGGGTCCCGAACCATAATAGTATCAAGCCTTTCCGGGCTTGTGGACAGCAGCGCCACCGGGGCCTCAATCAGTTCCTCAATGCGCCGGATGTATTTAACTGCCTCGGCAGGCAATTGGGCCCAGCTGCGGGCTCCCCGGGTGCTTTGCCGCCAGCCGGTCATGGTCTCGTATATGGGCTTAACGGCAGCCTGTTCAGACATTGAGGCCGGGAAGTGAGAATAAGACTTGCCGCCCAGGTCATACCCCACACAAACCTTGAGTTCGGCCAGGGTATCGAGCACATCCAGCTTGGTTAACGCGATCCCTGTAATACCGCCAACCTTTATCGCCTGGCGCACCATCACTGCATCAAACCACCCGCACCGGCGCTTACGGCCAGTTACGGTGCCAAATTCAAAGCCGCGCTCGCCCAAAAGCTGGCCCACTTCGTCGGTCAGTTCCGTGGGAAACGGTCCTGAGCCGACCCGCGTGGTATAGGCCTTGGTGATCCCCAGCACATACCCAACTGCCGAAGGACCCAGACCCGAACCCACCGCCGCCATCCCGGCCGAGGTGTTTGAGGATGTCACATACGGATAGGTCCCGTGGTCGACATCAAGCATGGTCCCTTGGGCGCCCTCAAATAAAATGCGTTTCCCATTGCGGCGCGCATCATCAAGCATCTGCCACACCGGCGCCGCATACGGTAGAATCTTTGGTGCGAGGTCTTTCAACGCGGCAATTAATTGTTCGGGCTTTACTTCAGGCAAGTTTAAGCCACGCAACAGCGCATTGTGGTGCGCCAACAAACGCTCAACTTTGAATGCGATTGTGGTTTCATCGGTCAGATCGCAAATACGAATGGCGCGACGGGCCACTTTGTCTTCATAGGCAGGCCCGATACCACGCCCTGTCGTGCCGATTTTGGCAGCTCCTGCGGCCGTCTCACGGGCCTGATCAAGACTGCCGTGCAGTGGTAAAATCAAAGCTGCGTTGTCGGCGACTTTCAAATTCTGGGGCGTAATCTCAACGCCTTGGGTTTTTATTTTTTCGATCTCTTTCAACAACGCCCACGCATCAACCACCACACCGTTGCCGATGATCGATAATTTTCCGCGCACGACGCCTGAAGGCAGCAGACTCAGTTTATAGGTTTGATTGCCGATAACCAGCGTATGGCCAGCGTTATGGCCGCCTTGAAAGCGCACCACCACATCGGCGCGCTCAGACAACCAATCGACGATTTTGCCTTTTCCTTCGTCGCCCCACTGAGAGCCAATTACCGCAACGTTCGCCATGCCTAACCCTTCGTTGATCTAATTCTTACCCAGCGCAACAACAGCGCCAGATTTAAACACGTGAGTACACTTTAATCGCAGCGCTTCGGCTGATGGGTCTGGTGTGGGTGCTAAGCCTGCCACAACACACCAACCATCATCTTGTAAACGCGCGACCTCTTGGCGTGTTGCCCCGTGGGCAACGTACAGGCGTTTTGCACCGCTCCCAGCTGGAACGACCGGGAGCAACGCATCAATCAGCAAGGTCGCCCCAGTTGCCGCTTCGCCTGAAGGCAATCTATAACGACCTCCCCGGCCGATTTCGCGCTGTGAAGCAGCTGCAAAAATCGAAAATGTAATGCCGGTATGATACTCAAATCCCTTGTTCTCAACAGCATCGAGCGTAATGGCAACTTCAGGAATTTCGCTGCGCAAATTGCGCGCGACATCATCAAGTGCCCGCCACTCGTTTTTTGCAGCATTTGGCAGCGCAAGCTTTGAAATTTGCGCTAACGCGCGATCAAGTGGCCCAGAAGCTTCAATCAGTTTAATCAAAACGCCAGCCGCACTGCCCGCATGCACGGCAATTTCAGCAACATCTTTGTGATCAAGTGCAGCACGAACAAGGCTTTGGGCAGCATCGGAAAGTTTTGCCTCGGTCAAAAGTGCTGGAACCAATGTTGGCAAGGCTAAATCAACCGACAGACCAACAACACCCAGCTTCTTCAGCGCTTCTGCAACAACGGCGATGACCTCGGTATCGGCTGCCCCGTTATCAACGCCAATCAGCTCGATACCGGCTTGGGTAAACTGACGCTCGGGCTCTAGTTGGGTGCCCTTCACGCGCAGCACGGGGCCGGAATACATCAACCGCAAAGGGCGCGGATCAGAATTCAGTCGCGTAGCGGCAATCCGCGCCACTTGCGTGGTGATGTCATTTCGCACACCCAGAGTGCGGTGAGAGGAAGGATCAAGCATACGGAAGATACGCTCGCCCATACCTGCCCCCACACCCGACAGCAGTGTATCTTCAAACTCGATCAACGGCGGCTTAACCAGGTCAAAGCCATTGAGCGCAAAGCTGCGCATCAACCGCTCAACTACCTCGTTTTCAAAGGCAGCATCGGGAGGCAGCACATCGCGGAGCCCTTCGGGAAGAAGGGATTTGGTCGAATTATCGCTCATGAGGGATAGCCCAACGGTGGGATAAGTCGCGTGTTTATACGCTCACCGTCTCCGGCCAACAAGGCCGGAAAGCAATGGAAAACCAGCGCCCTATACCAAACTGCAGACAGACTGACTCATGAAGGCGTCTTCTCTCCAATGTCATCGCCCGATTTATTTGGGCGATCCATCGTGCCAACCGCTTGATTTGTGATGAGGATCGATGGACCACCCGGACAAGCCGGGTGGTGACGTCTGTGTTTGCGAATCGGTTGGAGTTATCGAGGATTGGGCTCAGAACGCCAGCGCCTGGCTTTGGCGCACATGGGGCAATGCCTGAACCTTGGCCAACACCGCCTCTGAGACTGGTTGATCGAGGTTGAGCAATGCAATGGCGTCGCCACCCGCAGAAGGGCGGCCCAAATGGAACGAGGCGATATTCACCCCCGCCTGCCCCAGCATGGTTCCCAACGCGCCGATAAAGCCCGGTTTGTCATCGTTGATGACGTAAAGCATGTGTGCGCCGACTTCTGCTTCGATGTGGATATCATTCACATCAACCAAGCGCGGCATACTTCCGCCGAAGAGTGTTCCAGATAATGAACGGGTTTGACGTTCGGTTATGACAGTCAGCTTGATCAGGGTTTGGTAAAGGTCGTTCTCACCTTTTTTAATTTCAGTAACCTCAATGCCGCGTTCACGCGCGATCAACGGCGCGTTGACCATATTCACACTGTCCATCAATGGCCCCAGCAAACTCGCAACCGCGATGGCAGTGAGCGGGCGGGTGTTCAAGTCAGCGACGTGGCCAGAATATTCCAAAGTTACTGCTTTGATGCCTGACTGGGTAATCTGGCCGGCAAAGCTACCTAATTGTTCAACGAGCTTCATATATGGTTTGAGCTTTGGTGCATCTTCTGCCGAGACCGAGGGCATGTTGAGTGCGTTAGAGACGGCACCCTTCAATAGAAAATCAGCCATTTGTTCGGCCACCTGCAGTGCCACGTTTTCTTGTGCCTCGTTGGTCGATGCCCCAAGGTGCGGTGTGCAGATCACATTCTCATGGCCAAACAATGCATTTTCTTTAGCGGGTTCCTCTTCAAACACGTCAAGCGCTGCCCCAGCGACGTGGCCGCTGTCGAGTGCCACTTTCAGATCAGCTTCTGAAACCAAACCACCGCGCGCGCAGTTGATAATACGCACGCCCTTCTTCATCTTCGCCATCGCTTTGGCGTCGATGATGTTCTTGGTGTTTTCAGTCAGTGGCGTATGGAGTGTAATAAAATCCGAGCGCGTGAAAATTGCTTCAAGATCAGCCTTTTCAACCCCTAAGTCCTTGGCGCGGTCAGACGACAAGAACGGATCAAACGCCAACACTTTCATTTTCAAACCAAGCGCTCTGTCTGCAACGATTGATCCAATATTGCCGCAGCCGATCACGCCTAATGTTTTTCCGTAAAGTTCCACACCCATGAACTTGGACTTTTCCCATTTACCCGCGTGGGTCGAAGCATTGGCCACCGGAATTTGCCGGGCCAGCGCCATCATCATCGAAATGGCATGTTCAGCCGTTGTGATCGCGTTGCCAAACGGCGTGTTCATCACGACAACGCCACGCGCGGTGGCCGCCTCAACATCAACGTTATCAACGCCAATTCCTGCACGTCCGACGACTTTCAATCGTGGGGCAACCGCCATGACATCGGCGGTTACTTTTGTTGACGAGCGAACCGCAAGGCCGTCGTAATCTTTGATAATCGCCTTCAGCTCATCGGGCTTTAGGCCGGTTTTGACATCGACATCAATCCCGCGCGTTTTAAAAATCTCAACGGCGGCCGCGCTCAGTTTGTCGCTGATCAGAACTTTTGGCTTAGACATGAACTCTGCATCCTTATGTCCCGTCGTCCTCGGACTAGATCCGAGGGTGGCATTTAAAAATAATTACGCGACTTGCACTTCACCGTGCGCCCACTCTAACCACGGCAGCAGCGCTTCAATATCTGAAGCTTCCACTGTAGCGCCGCCCCAAATGCGCAAACCCGGCGGCGCATCACGGTACGAAGCGATGTCCAGCGCGACACCTTCAGCTTCGAGCAAGCTCGACATTTTTTTTGCGACCTCGGCCTGCTTGTCGGCTGGCAATGCGGTAAACCAGCCTGCGGTGATCTTCAAGCAGATCGACGTGCATGAGCGCGTCTCTGGTTTTTCGGCCAGAAATCCAACCCAGTTTTTCTGAGCCACCCAGTCGGCAATAATTTTAAGATTGCCCTCCGAGCGCTTGATAAGCCCTTTCAGGCCGCCGGCCTGTTCAGCCCAATTCAATCCATCAACCGCGTCTTCAACACACAGCATAGATACTGTGTTGATGGTATCGCCTTCAAAGATTCCGTTCTCAAGCTTACCGCCCTTGGTCAGGCGGAAAATTTTCGGCATGGGCCACGGCGGCGTATAGCTTTCCAACCGCTCGACCGCACGCGGCGAAATAATCAACATCCCGTGCTGCGCTTCACCACCTAGCACTTTTTGCCAGGAGTACGTAACAACGTCGAGCTTCGACCACGGCATATCCATGGCGAACACTGCAGATGTGGCATCGCAAATCGTCAGGCCCTTGCGATCATCTTTAATCCAATCGCCATTGGGTACGCGCACACCCGAGGTGGTGCCGTTCCAGGTGAAGACAACATCATGATCGAAATTCACTTGGCTCAAATCAGGCAGCTTGCCGTAATCCGATTTAATCACGCGGGCATCTTTGAGTTTAAGCTGCTTGACCACGTCAGTGACCCAACCTTCGCCAAAGCTTTCCCACGCCAACATATCAACGGGTCGTGCGCCAAGTGTGTGCCACAGCATCATTTCCACGGCACCGGTGTCAGACGCCGGCACGATGGCAATTTTATAATCTGCGGGCACACCCAAAATCGCGCGTGTTTTGTCGATCACAGCTTTGATGCGCGCTTTGGCAGGTTTTGCACGATGCGAGCGGCCGACCAACGCACCTTTCAGCGCATCCAACGACCAGCCCGGACGCTTGGCGCAAGGACCGGACGAAAACTGAGCGCGCGCCGGACGAACCGACGGTTTCGGAGTGGCAGACATGGACAGAACGTTCCTTAAGGGTAAGGGGTGGGGTTAATAAAATCGGGGGGTATCATCGCTAAAGGGCGCGGAGTTTATGAACGTGAACCGGGCCCGTCAATGCACGGAAACCTAAGCGTTCACAACGGTATGGGCGTGATTGAGGGGGCCGTGGCCTTCGCCTAATCCGGGGGCTGTCTCCAGGGCCTTGCGTACATAGGCCCGCGCGCGAACAACCGCATCCTCCAGCGATAGCTTTTGGGCCAGCCCGGTCGCGATCGCCGAAGCGAGGGTACAACCCGTACCATGGGTGGAACGTGTTGCGATGCGCTGGTCTTCAAAGATTTTCACACCGTCGCGGGTAATTAACATGTCTACGAGGGTATGGCCTTCAAGATGCCCACCTTTAAGCAAAACGGCATCTGCACCCAACGCGCGGAGGGGCTCGACCGCCGCGCGCATGTCATCAATAGTCTTGATTGTTCTCCCGATGAGAACTTCAGCTTCAGGCAAATTTGGTGTGACAACAGCTGCCCCCCTCACCATGCGTGCGATCAATGTCTGCGCTGCATCATCGGCTAATAATGGATGCCCACCTTTAGCGCGCATGACGGGATCGACAACACGCATAATATCGTGCGCAATCCGATCCAACGTGTCAGCCACCGCATTGATCATCGGCACAGTGGCCAGCATGCCGGTTTTAATAACGTCAGCGCCGATATCTGACAAAACAACTTCGATTTGCTGGGCAACAATATTCGCGGGCACTTCGTGGATGTTGAACACACCTTTGGTATTTTGCGCGGTGATCGCAGTAACAGCAGTCGCGGCGAAAGCATTGAGGCACGTCACCGTCTTGATGTCAGCCTGAATGCCTGCCCCGCCGCCCGAGTCCGAGCCCGCAATAATCAAGACGCGCCCATGCATG
>JANLSL010000540.1:0-3531 GCA_031362385.1 Alphaproteobacteria bacterium
ACACCGCGCGAATGCTTCCATGTGGCTGCCCTTGAGGCGTGGTGCAATATGGATTTGCAGGGCGCGACTGCGGCTTGGGAGTTGGCAGCGCGCGACTTCCCGCTCGATGTGCTGGCGGTAAAAATGCTGCACTACACGCACTTTTATATGGGCGACACACTCAATCTGCGTGATTCAGTCGGGCGCGTGTGGCCAGCTTGGCACAAGACAATGCCCGCCTACGGATTTATGGCCTCGATGCGCGCCTTTGGGCTTGAAGAAACTGGCGCGTATGATGAAGCGCTGGCGTTAGGAATGCGCGCACATGAGCTAAACCCCAACGATGCCTGGGCCGTTCACGCCGTGGCCCATGTCCACGAGATGCGTGATGATCGCGAAGCCGGGTTGGCCTGGCTTGAGCAGGCCTTAGCGGCTGGCGGCAAACAATGGCATAATTTTCGCTATCACTTGCAGTGGCACAGGGCACTCGTTCTGCATGAGATGGGGCGGTATGACCAAGCGCTGGCGCTATATGATGCCGCCATGTGGGACGCTCAGTCAGATGAATATCTCGACTTGGCCAATGACACATCGCTGCTGCTGCGGCTTGAAATGGCAGGCCTGAATGTGGGTGATCGCTGGCAAGCGCTGGCGGAAAAAGTAAAGGGCCGTACCGACGAACACCTGCTCGCTTTTGTCGATGCGCATTTTATGATGCCGTTAGGTGCTATTGCCCCCGAACATGCCGCACAATTTATTGCTTCAATCGACTCCTACATGAACGCGCACGACGATACCTATGCCTGGACGGCAAGGGCGGTAGGCCGCGATCTTTGTACTGCGGTGAGCGCTTATCAGGCAGGTCAGTATGCTGCATGCGTCGAGATTCTCGAACCCTTACGTTCGCTGATGCATCTTATGGGGGGCAGTCATGCGCAACGCGATGTTTTTGCAGAAATGTTGATCGAGGCGGCCATCAAATCAAACCACCTTACACTCGCACGTTCTTTGTTATATGAGCGCGTCAGCGCAAGGCCCCGCAATCATCGTGCCTGGAGCCGCCTCGCTTATGTTTTGCGTCAGCTTGGCGATATTGCTGGCGCTGCGGCGCTGCAACCCGCACCAGCACAACTTAATATCTAATTCGTCACAGCCGAGGTTTGTTTCGGGGGTGGTGTGTAGTTTTTCAACTTCACTGTAATCATGCCGTCGTCTTGCCACGGACTGACATCCAAATCCACGCCCAGCACTTTTGCATACGCCATCATGCGCGGGGTGGTCCAATTCTCATGGATCCATTTTTCAGAAATATCGTTTTGCCCAAGCTTGGTCGTTTGCTCCAAAACATGGCCGAAAGGGCTGCGATAACGGCGCATCCCAGGCGCTGTTTCAGTATCAAGCACAAGCTGCCAGTGGCAGGTGGTTTGGTCGAAGATGGCTTTCATCGCCAACTCCTTATCGCCCGAGCGTTCAATCATTTTGGCCACGCGCTTGAGCATGGGCATTTCGGTGTCAACTTCGTGCTGCACAGCTTCTTTAACCAGTTTGTTATTCTTGGCGAACTGCATGCTGGTCAGGTGATGTTTTACCAGCGCATCGTTGACTTCGTGCTGATAGCTGTCGTTGTCGTTCATGGTTTTCACAACCATGTTCATCACCAGGCCCAAGTCGCGCTCGCGGCCCTCCCAGCCAGAATAACGGCCCAAGGTTTTCTGCTTGCCCTCTGCACCCGCAGGCTTGCCTGGTTTTTCAGTTGCTGCTGGGGCTTGGTCATCGGCGAATGCGGGCAAAGCCAAACCAACGCCAATGCTCAGCGCGATCACAGCAGAAAAGGTTTTGAAGGTCATGGTCAGGGCTCCCCAAGGTTCTGGTTGTTGGCACAGTTTATACAAGTCTAAGCCGCTCGGGGAGTAAGGCTGGCAGGGCTGCTTGCGTCGACCGCAGCGCGGGCGGGCTTGTGTTTTGGCCCCAGGGCCATCACTGTCGCCGAACAGGCCGATTTCCTCATTTTCTTGAAGGGCTTGCGACCCCATGTCGCCTCACGTGACCGACCATCACCGCCGCCGCGCGCTTACTCTTTTGTTTCTGGTTTCCCTATTCAATTACGGCGACCGCAACATGCTGGGCGTGTTGCTGCCCTCGATCAAGGCCGACCTCCAGCTGAGCGATACGGAGCTTGGGTTTATCACCGGCCTCGCGTTTTCGCTTTTTTACGCGCTGATGGGCATCCCGATTGCGCGCCTGGCCGACAAAACGTCACGCCGTGGAGTGATCGCTTTTGCGCTCGCCGGGTGGAGCATCATGACGGCGGTATGTGGGCTTGCGCAAAACTTTGTGCAGCTTGCCCTCGCGCGCGTGCTGGTGGGGGTGGGCGAGGCAGGTGCCACGCCGCCGTCGCACGCCATAATCGCTGACCTGTTCCCCAAAGCCAAACGCGCGTTTGCCTTGTCGATCTATGCTCTGGGCTCGCCCATGGGTGTGATCATCGCATATTTGGGTGGCGCGTGGCTGACGCAAGAATACGGCTGGCGGGTAACGCTGTTTGCCTTTGGTTTGCCAGGAATTGCGGTGGCTTTGCTGGTTTTCTTTTTGCTGGTGGAGCCCAAGCGCGGGCAGTCCGATAGTACGGAAGGTGCCGCTGATATAACGCCTGCGCAGTTAGGTGAAACACTCAGAGCGCTTTTGACCAAGCCCGCATTTCGCCACAACGCCATTGCGTCGGGTTTATTTGCTTTCTTGTGGTTCGGCATCATGGCGTGGATGCCGTCATTCTTTACCCGCACCCACAATATGCCGATTGGTCAGGTGGGTGCTTGGCTCTCACTCGCCCTTGGGCTCTCGCAGCTCATCGGCATATGGGCAGGCGGTGTGCTGGGCGACCGTCTCGCGCGCCTTGACGTGCGCTGGTACGCGTGGCTGTGCAGCATTGCTATGTTTATTACTGCACCAATGTATTTTCTTATTTTCCTCATGCCGCTACCGCTGGCCGCGATGACGGCAGTTTTTTTCACGATCATGATTGCCATCACCCAAAGCGGGCCCCAGCACTGGATTACGCAAGCTGTCGCTGGCCCGCGCATGCGCGCTACCGCAACCGCACTTTATCTCCTTATTGTAAATCTCATCTCGGGCTTTGGCGCGCAGGTGATCGGCATTCTGAGTGATGCGCTGAAGGAACGCTACGGCGCTGACTCACTAGGCATGGCAATGATGGTCGTCGGCGTGGTCTTGAGCTTCTGGGCGGCAGTGCATTTCCTTTTGATTGCACGCACGCTCAAGCACGATATTGCCCCGTCTTAACTGTACCGTCTTAAATTACTTAATCCTGCTTGCAGAACGAATCAGCGGCGGTACAGAGGGGGTAGGCGTCCGTCCGCCGTTATCGTTGGCATTGGTAATGGGAAGAAGTTTGGGGGGCTCTAATGATTCGACGCGGGTTTTAAGGGCAGCGTTCATCGCCGCAAACCCATCGCGGAACATCGCAAAGTAGTCGTCTTTCAAAACGGCGGTCATCAAGCCTTCAACGCGCAAGCACTGGTGAAATTTCACGCC